>DQKQ01000029.1 GCA_015660615.1 Flavobacteriales bacterium | reverse complement strand
TATATCACGATCAGAATTTCAAAATATTTTAGATAAATATCTCAGTTCTGGCAAAACATTTTTAGGAACTTGGACAGAATCAGTATCTTAGTTAAATGAAATTTCAGATTACTTCGTACTTTATTCTTAGAAGACGTGTAGTTAAGGAATTTCTAAAATTCAAGGGTTGGCGCTTCAGAGGACAAGATTATCCGAGAAAGTGGCGACACATTGTATTTATCAGCCCCGCTGAAGGAACACTCTTAAAGATGCAAATGAAGTGGATGCAATATTTAACTGCAACACCATCAGAATGGGTTGAGTTAGGCAACAAAGCAAAGGTTAAACAACTTTTACTAAAAAAGTACACAGTACTAATCCGTTGGAGTGAAAATAAAACTGAGAACTTATTGACTGAATTGCTAACCAGCGCAAGGAATCATAAAGTGCGTATTTCAGCCTGCGCTTGGGACAAAAATAGAAAGGTGATAAAATTTCATTCTCAATTTAGACCATCACATTATCCAGATAGAGATATCAGGTATATCAATCGGTTCTTTAAGTACTTTAAGCAGATCTGAATTATGTTTCTCATGCTGTGATTTTACGGAGTTAACATGTTATTAACAATTGGAGCAGTTTCGTTAACAAAGCGTTAATATCTGGTTATGCTAATTCATAAAAGTGGTTATTTATAGGCTAAATTGCTAGCTGTATCTTACCCCTTAATTCTTCCTGCTATGCAAATGGATAAGTATGACTTCATGATCTTAGATATCATCCAAACTCATAAAATTGAAAACCAAAGCCACATAAGACTTAGCGTTTTAGAGAGAAACTTTTGGAAATGCATTGAAGCAGATACTAACTTACATGTGGGGCAAGCACGCATAGGGGAAAGAATAACTAATCTTTACTTAGATGGACTTATTCAGAATAAAGATGGCTACACCTTAACTAAGAAAGGAAGAGAACAACGCTCATTTGCTCCTTGGAGTAAAGATGGGGAGTTAGCATAAGCTAACCTTTATAATAAACTTCATAAATAAAGGTGTAACCAAGTAGGTTACACTTTTTTTATATACATAAATATTTTGTTTACCCTGACTTCTTAGCTGACTTCTTAGCTGACTTCACAGCTGGCTTCTTAGCCGACTTAACAGCTGGTTTCTTAGCAACTACGGGCTTCTTCTCTTCCACCGCTGGCCTGTCATAAGATTCTTCTAAAATTTCAAGTGCAGGGTATTTTTCTCTCCAAAAATCAAGTTTACTACGATCTCTAACCGTGATAATAGTTCTTCTATCTAATCGAACTTTAATATTAGGTTGTAGCTCTTTTGCTCTCTTTTTACGTGCCATTAGTTTCGTCTATAATTAAACCGCTTTATTGGATTCTGCTAATGAACGCAACTTGGGGTAAAGTTGAACAGTTTTTTTAATAATATTATTAAGATATTATAATTAATTGGTAATTACCTATCTAAGAAGGTTAACAACACCTCTTAACTCTTCAGCATCAACGTCATACCCCTGAACCCTAATAACCCATTGGTACATACCGTCTGGAGCGAAATACTCACTGTCATATGTATTCCCCATCCATGAATCTTCAAGTGATGTCGAAGTATAAACAATATCTCCCCATCTATTATAGATTGCTAATTCAAAAGATTCTATCTGTCTTCCTACAATTTCAAAAGCATCATTAAGACCGTCGTTGTTGGGTGTAAAAGCTGTTGGAATATATAGGATAACTGATCCATACAGGTGAACAGTTGCAACATCAAAACACCCATTATTAGTTGTAACAGTAACCGCAGCATCATATTCATCTAATCCATCGTATGCATGTGTTACTTCTCTTTCGTACCCAAATTCTCCATCTCCGAAATTCCATAAGAAATTAAATGCTCCAAGAAAGGGCTCTTCTGGAAAAGTTAGGACATCAAATTCATATGTGTCATCTCCCTGATCATAGCGAATTATAGTGGCTTCAACTGTTTCAACATCAACACGTGTTGAACCGGTAATCATGTAATCACAGTTATCTATAACAGTAACCTCGTAGGTAGTTCCAACAGGTGGTGAAATCGTGTGAGCGAGATCATCATCTAAGAAGTTTTCCCAAAGTATTTGGTATGGAGGCTGGCCACCAGCGAAATCTAATTCAAGAAGTGCACTCGCACCATTGCATAAAAGCGTGTCATTTGGCATTGACATTTCTAATGGATCATATGGTACTTCAAAAAGTGTTTGGAGATACACCTCTCTGTCACAACCATCACGGATATAAATTTCCATAAGATGCGTGGTTAAAGATGTATGTTCTATACATTCTTCTGTTCCAAAATCAATTCCGTTTATGGTCCAATTGTATGTTACCGGTGGATATTCTAAAAGCGGGTCTTGAATTAATTCGACACACACCGTTTCAAACTCATCGCATAAGACAGTCACTATATCAGGGGTTACTGCTTCTAGCGGCGGTGTATCATATATAAACACGCTAATAGAACTTTCAGTCGTACCGCTGACAATATTTAATATTAACTCCTCAGTTACCTCATCAATAAAATCTTGTGGGACGGTGAAGGATAAAGCTATTTCATACTCACCAATGGGAATAACTGCACTTTCTGGCAAACCTATAATGTCCTCATTAAAGGAAGCTTCTGACAGGGGGTCTACGTTTATCTCAAAGGCGAACGGATACACAGAAGGAACAAGACATGGACGGCTAATCGTAATTGTAGAAATTCCGCAATCTTCCCAAGCACAGTAAATAACAATATCGTCAAGAGGGTCGGGATCACATTCTGGTGCTGCTGTAGCTTCGTACTCTGTTGGTATAGGCGATCCAAAACTTCCTTCCTCAAGAACTACAATTGATTCTAGAACAGTATCAGACCCATCCGCAATGGCAAGTTTAATATGATAGGTAAGTCCGCAACTTACAGGATGAGAGGCTGTGAAAGGGACGGTATAGCCATTAATGCATGGAGCATCAACAGCATTGGGATTATCTATGTAATATTCTTCATTTAAAATATCATTTATAGAGCTAATTGTTATGGGTAAAGGCGGATCAGTATCGGGAACTTGAGCTATGTTAACCGCTCCATTTGGGAATCCAGCGGGAGAAGCAAAAGGACCTGTAATTCCAGGGCCAGATAGGAAAAAAGCGAAAATATCGTTGTATTGAGAATTTACCCAAGCTAGGTACTCATCAGATCCGAAAATATAATTAAACGATACAAAATCTCCGGAAGGTTGAAAATCGAATTCAAGAATACAAACATCGTTTACAGAATTAACAGTAAAATTTTGTCCGATTAAAGGAGGAACTGAATTTGCTACTGTCAATAAGTCGTTATCATTCACTGTGTTTGGACAAGAAGCACAAAACCCTTCATTACATGGGCCAGCAGGATTGGAAGCTTGATCAGTACTTAAAATCACTCCACTTTCAATTCCGAAATCACCTCCATTAGTCATATACCCTATTTGTTCTAAAGAACCCGAAAATGTGACATTAGTAGCAGTTACACCTTCACCAAGAAGTACATTATTAACGTATTGCGCCGGGGTCATAGCTTGAGAGATATTCATCTGGGCTATGAAAGATGTAGGCGAAAAAGTCAATAGGAAACTTAATGCATAAACTACACGCGAAATCGATAAAAAAGGCGTTAGATTCATCAGAGTAATTTGAATAAAGATAAGCTTTTTCTCAAACAAATTATATCCCTAAGTTTGCTACATGACAAACATCATATTTTTCTCAGACTCTAAAAGCATTAATTTATATCCTATAAACCTCGGGAAATGTGCATCAACACTACATTTTGGGGTAAGATCTGTGTCAACTCAATGGGCTGAGGCTATTGCTGAAAATAAAATTAAAAACACCTCTTGCATTAGACTCAATTCAAGGCTTATGCCTACAAAAGCTTCTGTAGAATTTGTATGTCAAATGATTTCGGGTGAAAAATGGATTGTAAATGGCGAAACTCTTGCAGAAATTGAAGGGGATGTAAGCAAAGAAGTTGGTGGCGATGTATCTGCAATATTAACAGCGTCTGCTGCAGATTATTTCGAGTTATGTGGAGAGGGAATAAGAGCTGATATTAACCGACTGAAGCTCGTTTGGGGAGCAAGAAGTTTAAATGAATCTGAGCGAGAATCTTGGGCTATGAATGGTGTGTTTTTTCATGGTGATTTAGAACAAGTTCATATATCGCCAGGAGTAAAAATAAGGAGTTGTACGATAAATACAGAAAGTGGTGATGTTATTATAGGGCCCCATTCAGAGATTATGGAAGGATCTTGTATTAGAGGGCCATTTGCCCTTGGAGAAAATAGTACTGTGAAAATGGGGAGTCAGATTTACGGCCCAACTTCTATAGGACAACACTGTAAAGTAGGAGGTGAAGTAAGTAACATAGTAATGCATGATTATTCAAACAAAGGTCACGGTGGATTTGTAGGAAATAGTGTAATCGGATCCTGGTGTAACTTAGGAGCAGAGACGACTACAAGTAACTTAAAAAACACCTACGGAGAGGTTAAACTCTATAGCGCTAAAGAACGTAAACTAATTAATGGAGGCCGCATTTTCTGTGGGTTATTAATGGGAGACCACAGTAAAACGGCTATACACACAGCTTTCAATACAGCAACTGTTGTAGGAGCTTTTTGCAATGTTTTCGGTAAAGGAGCTCCCGAAAAACATATACCATCATTTACATGGGGTGGTTCTGAAGGAGTTATAGAACACCGAATAGAGCAAGCAATAAGTACAGCTAAAAAAGTAATGGCTAGGCGAAATGTCGAATTGACTTTTAAAGAGGAGGCCGCAATTGAAAAGCTTTTTAATGACACATCCGCAGACAGAGTATGACACCGTGTCACAAATACATAATGGCACGTCCATTGCAAAGCATATAGTCTATACAAACTAAATGATTAATATAAAAGATCCCTTTAATTTACTTACTGAGTCTCAAGACAGCGAGTTTATTCCATTAATTTCTGAAGAGGATGAAAAAGCGATGCACGAAGAAAATGTGCCAGACTCTCTTCCGCTATTATCTCTTAGGAACACGGTGCTTTTCCCTGGCGTAGTTATTCCTATCACCGTCGGGCGCGACAGCTCGCTAAAGGTAATTAAAGCAGCAAATAAGGGGTCCTTAAGCATAGGTGTTGTAAGCCAAATTGATCCTGAAGTCGAGATTCCAGCTGGTTCTGATTTAAATAAAGTTGGTACGGTTGCTCGCATTATTAAAATGCTGAGAATGCCTGATGGGTCTAAGACTGTTATCATACAAGGCCAAAGACGGTTTACTTGGGACCTAATCGTTCAAGAAGAGCCATACCTTAAAGCAAGTGTAAAAGCTTTCGGGCAAGTTGAAGATTTGGCAGACACAAAATCAAGGGAAGCTCTCATTGAGAGTTTAAAAGATCTAGCAATTGAGATTATCAAGATGAGCCCCACCATCCCCTCAGAAGCTGCAGGTGCAATAAAAAACATAGAACGACTTAGCTTCCTTGTAAACTTCATCGGCTCAAACATGAATGCTACAGTACAGTCTAAGCAAGAGCTTTTGGAGGTTGAGGGTCTTGAACAACGAGCTAATAAGTTACTAGAAATGCTTCTCAAAGAGAAACAGCTTTTAGAACTTAAAAATGATATTCAGAATAAAGTCCAAAGTGACCTTAATCAACAACAAAAAGAATATTTTCTAAATCAACAAATCAAGAAAATACAGGAAGAGTTAGGAGCGAACCCCTTAAAGGAGGAGATAGAAGAAAGGAAAGCGAAATCTCTAAAGAAGAAATGGCCCGAAGAAGCTGAAACTCTTTTTGAGAAAGAGATTCAAAAGCTAGAAAGGATGAATCCACAAGCTGCTGAATACAGTATGCAGTCAAATTACATAGATTTACTTCTTGAACTGCCATGGGACGAAGTTTCTAAAGACAACTTTGATTTAAAAAATGCCATTAAAGTTCTAGATAGCGACCACTATGGGCTCAATAAAGTTAAAGAACGAATAGTGGAACACTTAGCCGTTCTGAAAATAAAGGGAGATCTTAAAGCTCCAATACTTTGTTTATACGGCCCACCTGGAGTAGGTAAAACTTCACTTGGGAGAAGTATAGCGGAAGCGTTGGGGCGTAAATATGTCAGGATGAGTCTTGGTGGAATGAGAGATGAAGCTGAAATCAGAGGTCATCGAAAAACATATATAGGCGCAATGCCTGGGAGGATTCTACAAAACCTTAAGAAAGCCGGAACTTCTAACCCCTTGTTTATCTTAGATGAAATTGATAAGCTTACTCGAGACAACCATGGTGACCCTTCATCTGCACTGCTCGAAGTACTTGACCCAGAACAAAACAGTACTTTCCATGACAATTACCTAGATTTAGATTACGACCTAAGTAGAGTTATGTTTATTGCTACATGTAATGACCTATCCACTATTCATCCTGCTCTTCGTGATAGAATGGAAATAATTGAAGTCTCTGGCTACACTATTCAAGAAAAAGTGCAAATTGCTAAGAGGCACCTATTACCTAAAATAGTAAGTGACACTGGTTTAAAGAAATCTGAGATCTCTGTGCCTATATCCACCCTTGAAAAAGTTGTAGAGCTTTACACTAATGAATCGGGAGTTAGAGGACTTGATAAGAGAGTTGCTAAAATCGTTAGAAACAGAGCGAAGGAGATAGCAATGGAGGAGCCTTATACTCCAGAGGTGAAATCAGATGATTTATCTGGCATCTTGGGTAGACCTAGAGAGCGAGATAAATATACAAACAATGATGTCGCAGGAGTAGTTACAGGATTAGCTTGGACTCCTACAGGAGGAGATATATTATTTATTGAAACGTCTCTCACACCTGGTAAAGGTAAACTTACTCTTACTGGAAACTTAGGGGAAGTAATGAAAGAGAGTGCCATAATCTCACATGAATATCTCAAAGCCCATGCTTTAGATTTAGGTTTAGACCCTAAGATATTTGAGAAGTGGAATGTCCATGTACACGTCCCACAAGGCGCTATTAAAAAAGATGGGCCTAGCGCCGGAATCACTATGCTTACTGCACTTGCTTCAGCATTTTCTCAAAGAAAGGTGAGGAAGTACCTTGCTATGAGCGGTGAAATTACACTTAGAGGACAAGTACTACCAGTTGGTGGAGTGAAGGAGAAAATATTAGCAGCAAAACGTGCTGGTATTAAAGAAATTATTCTTTGCGAAAGAAATCGTCAAGACATAGAGGAAATAGATGATCGTTATGTCAGGGGGATGAAGTTCACCTACGCAAACAAAATGAACGAAGTAGTTAGACGTGCTTTGCTATCAACTAAAGTTGATTCACCTTTAGACTTAGATGTTAAACAAACAAATTCATAGCTGCTAATTTATGCCCACTACCCTATCGTTTTCATCTCTAATCAAGCTTGCTTTAACTTTTGTATTCACCGGAATTCTATTCGTTGCAAATGGCCAAATATTAGTTTCTGGCTCTATGCCATTAGACTTAGCGATTGATGCGAGAAGTGCTGCTTTAGGTGGTAAAGTGGTTGCAGATTTAAAGCCTGATGGTCATGCATCTTCATACAATCCTATTTCAGTTGATAGTACTGCTGTAGGTATAATTCACACCTCTTATTTAAACTATTATGCAGCAATTCAAATTGGTGCTATAGATGCCGTCATTAAAACTGGAGAAAAACACACAATTCATGTGGGGGCAAGATTTGCGTCGTTTGGCCGATTCTCAGGCTATGATGCTTCTGGTTTGCCTACAGGTGATTTTTCCGGTGGAGATTATGTGTTGCAATCTGGAATTAAATGGAAATTAGATTCGGTTTGGTCTATAGGAATAACGGGGTGGGGAGGATTTAGGAACTTAGCTTTAGAAAATGCTGGAATTTTAGGAATTGACGCAGCTGTCATAGGACGTTGGCCCAATAGGAATTTTGCTGCTGGCGTCTTACTTTCAGGGTTTGGAAGACAATTCGCAGGTACTGGCAGTCAACCCGTAGGAGCCATGCCTATAAATTTTCAGATAGGCTTTACAAAAGGTTTCGAAAATGCACCATTTCAATTATATCTAAAAGCCCAAAATATGGAGAAATGGGAACTTGCACCAGAGGGAGTTTATGATGATGGTATTGACCCTCTAACAGGTGAGATTATACAAAACACCACTTGGGAATTTGGTGATCAATTTATGAGACATATAAGTGCTGGGGTTGAAATTAATCTCGGAAGTGGGTTAGCTGCTCAGTTTGGTTACGACCATAGAAGGCGTATAGAAATGGCATCTATGGGAAGGAAGGGGACAAATGGATTTTCTATGG
Organism: Flavobacteriales bacterium; assembly: GCA_015660615.1. GTDB lineage: Bacteria > Bacteroidota > Bacteroidia > Flavobacteriales_D > Sanyastnellaceae > UBA974. The sequence continues at coordinate 4,134 of DQKQ01000029.1, read as the reverse complement.
GAGTACATCTAAGAATTAGAGAAACGGATATAGGTTTAGCAAGAAACACATACCATTTTGCTGGATCATCTACACATCTTTCAATAGCAATTGCACTTCCTGGCTAATTTAGGTCATTGATTAAAGTTGGGTGATTATCTTCGAACCATGGCAAAACATCGTATTACCATAGCAATTGACGGACACTCTTCTGCAGGGAAGAGTACAATGGCGAAGGCTATAGCTAAGGAATTAAACTATGTTTACATTGACACCGGAGCTATGTATAGAGGAGCGACCCTCTTTGCAATGAAGGAAAGGCTTATAAAAAGCAAAGTTATTGATGTTTATGAGTTTGAGCAAGCCTTAGAAAGGATGTATCTAAGTTTTCGTTATAACCCAAGTACTGAATGTTCCGAAATGCATTTAAGTGGCGTAAATATCGAAAAAGAAATACGCTCGATGGAAGTCGCTAACAATGTTAGTTTAGTAGCAAAGATTCCTGCCGTAAGAACTAAACTTGTAGCTATTCAGAGAAGATTAGCTGAAGGATCTGGAGTTGTTATGGACGGTAGAGATATTGGAACTGTCGTTCTTCCAAAAGCTGAATTAAAATTTTTCATGACAGCAGACCCGGAAGTTAGAGCTTGGAGGAGACTGAGAGAGCTTAAAGATCTTGGCAAAAAAGTGACCTATGATGAGGTGTTAGAGAATGTCCTCAGCAGAGACCGTATAGATTCCGAAAGAGCTGTGGCGCCTCTAAAACAAGCTGAAGACGCAGTGGTTATTGACAATAGTAATCTTACCATGGAAGAACAATACGTCTTTATGTTAAACGTCGCAAAAAAGAGAATGGAAGAGGTATGACGCCTATTAAACTATTCCGATATTTTCTCACAGTCATTGCGTGTTCATTTATATATGTTAGCTGTGCTCAGCAATCAGTCACTATTGAACACCTTTCTGAGAAGATTGTTAAGCCGGCATTTTTAAATGTTGAGCTTGAATATATTGACAGCATACTATCGACTCTATCAATCGAGGAGCAAATAGCTCAACTTTTAATGGTCCCCATCTACTCATATGCGGATACAGCTGATTGGGATGAAGCTGAGAATTGGGTGCAGGATTTAGGATTAGGAGGTGTTATATGCATGCAAGGGGGGCCTGAAAACCAAAGAATTAGAATTAGACGACTGCAAGAACTTTCAGAAATTCCATTAATGGTAGCATCTGATGCTGAATGGGGGTTGGGCATGAGATTAGATTCTACGAGGAGCTTTCCCAGAGCACTAACTCTGGGTGCGACGAGAGATGCAGAACTTGTAAGGCAATTCGGGCGCATTGTAGGCGAGTCTCTAAGGAGCACCGGTATTCAAGTGAATTTCGCACCTGTAGTAGATGTGAATTCTAACCCACTAAACCCCGTAATTGGAAGTCGTAGCTTTAGTGAAAATGTGGAGTTAGTGGGTGAATTGGGTTTGGCTTATGCTCTGGGCTTACAAGATGAATATGTTCTCGCTACAGCAAAACACTTTCCTGGACACGGGGATTCGGATTCGGATTCACATAAAACACTACCTATTATTTCAGGCGACCGTTCAAGATTGGATTCTGTAGAATTAGCTCCATTTCACAAATTGATAAATGGAGGTGTAGGTGCCATGATGATAGCTCACTTAGATGTTCCTGCCTTAGACAGCACAGAATCGCAACCCTCTACCCTCTCCCCCGCAATTGTCGACACCCTACTTCGTCAAGAACTAGGGTTTGAGGGACTGGCGTTTACCGATGCTCTTTCAATGAAGGGTTTTGTTGACTTTGCGGGAGATCGCCCTCGAGGTCGTGATGCTCTTATCGCAGGCAACGACATACTACTATTCCCTGGAGACCCTGTAAAGGTGATTGAAGAAATAAAGAGTGCTGTCGAAAATGGGGAGATTGATTCGACTTTGATTACTGCGAAATGTCGAAGAGTTTTGCAAGTTAAGGTTTGGTCTAAAGCTGAAGAGGAAATACCTCACTACGGAGAAAACTGGGAGCCTACAAATGCAGAAGGAGTTCATAGAAAAATCTTGGAATCATCTATGACCTTACTGGAAAACAAGGGCGCGGTTCTTCCTTGGCTTTTACCCCAAGGACACATTACGGTGATCAATGTTGCGAACAAGTCATCATCGGGAAAACCATTCGTTGAACACCTGAAAAAGACATTGGGACGGTCATATGAAATTGATTCGTTTATGGTCGGAAAAGACGGAGCTAGTTGGGCTACAAATGAAATTGGGCACTCTTGTGATGAAGCAGATCTCGTTATTGTAAACTTCCTTGAGACAAGCAATCTACCATCGCGTAAATACGGAATATTAGACTCGGCTGTAAAAGAGTGCCACTCTAGAATATCTAAATCTAAATCTGACTCGCTCAACTTGACCAAATGGGCAGTAAATATATTTGCCAATCCATATGCACTAAATGACAATTGGGGGGAGATAAAGGGGCTGACTGACGTATTACTCTTAGCCTATCAAGATGATTACAGAACCCAAGAAGCAGTAGTCAATACTATTACAGGTGTGGGCTCAGCAAATGGAAAGCTACCTGTAACTCCCATTGGATTGGATTTTCAAGAAGGGGACGGACTGGGCTTAGAAATTAAAGTCGGAGAGCGATTAGGTTGGGATAATGGAGCTTGTAGTGGGAGTTGGGGAGCTCGTGCGCAAATTGATTCTATCGTTAATGAGGCCCTCGAAGCTGGTGCTTTTCCAGGATGTAGAGTTGTAGTCGCTCATAAGGGACGCGTTATGCACGATGGAGTCTACGGTACTACTGATGGGACCGTAAAAGTTGAGGAATCCACTATATACGACTTGGCTTCAATAACAAAAATTGCTGCTACTACTCTGTGCTTAATGGCAGAAGAAGAAGCTGATATGTTTGATGTCGACGAGCCAATTCTAAAAAAACTAACTAATCTCGACACAACAGAGATAGGCACAAGGACCTACAGGGAAATTCTTTCTCATCAAGCGGGACTATACCCATGGATTCCATTTTATTTAGAAACGCTAAGCGACTCTTTAAACCTACTTAGTGATAGACCTTTATGTGATAAAAATATTTGCATAAACCCTGAGCTCTTTATATGTGAAGAGTTTATAGACACGATATACAAAAGAATAATTTCGTCTGAATTAAGGCCCTCTGGCGAATATAGATATAGCGACCTCGGCTATTATCTAATCCATAAAATGCTGAATAGCACCTATGGAACAGACAATGCAATTGAATCACTCGCAGCGGCTAAGTTTTACAATCCTATGGGATTATTCAGTATGGGGTTTAATCCATTAAATAATCCTGGAATTAACATTAAAGATATTGCTCCAACTGAAGTAGATACAATTTTCAGAAAGGGTACTATTCAAGGGTATGTTCATGATCCTGGGGCGGCTTTGTTTGGTGGAGTATGTGGTCATGCTGGGGTATTCAGCGATGCTCATGATTTAGCGAGGTTAGGCCAAATGCTCTTAAATGGGGGCTCTTCTTTAGGCATAAATTTTTTCGATTTGAAAGAAAATACTATTAAAAATTGGACACAAAGAGCATTCCCAGATGGTGATAACCGTAGAGGTATAGGATTTGATAAGCCAGCATTAGAGCACGATAATGGCCCAACGTGTAACTTAGCGAGTAAGTCGAGCTTCGGTCATTCAGGTTTTACAGGGACATTATTGTGGGTTGATCCTCAATACGATCTAGTTTATGTTTTCCTCAGCAACAGAACATATCCAGACTCTGAGAATTTAAAACTCATAACTATGGATGTCAGGACTGAAATTCAAAGGGTTATTATGGAACAGCTAAACACAACTTTGAGATGAAAATAGGAATGGTATGCTATCCTACTTTAGGAGGAAGCGGGGTAGTAGCAACAGAATTAGGCAAATGGCTTGCTGAAATGGGACATGAAGTCCACTTTATAACCTACAATACCCCAGTCCGTCTTGGTAGTTTTAGGCCAAACGTTTTCTATCACGAAGTTATCATCTCCGACTACCCGCTTTTTGACTACCCACCATACGAACTCGTTTTAACAAGCAAAATAGTCGAGGTGGCAAGGGATCACAAACTGGACCTACTCCATGTGCATTA
>DQKQ01000141.1 GCA_015660615.1 Flavobacteriales bacterium | reverse complement strand
TTCGAGTTTAATGGAAAGAACTTTAAGTTTAACTATGACGATTTCTTAATTGAGTTAAACGCTGTAGATGAAATGCATATTCGAGCAGAAGTTGAAGGGGAGAAGGGGGTTGATGGTAATCCCAAGACCAGGTTAGTAAGAAACTCTATAGATGGTATTTCTGGGACCATAGAGTTGGATCACCCATCAAATCGTTCAGGTTGGAAATCAGAGCTTTATACTCACTATCCAGTTCTTAACAGTGTGAGACCTTCCTATGTTTACTACGACTCACAGAGCATACATAAAGGTGCTTACCATAGAAATAGGTTCAGGTACGCTTTAGATCCTTTCGCTATAGATAGCTTGGACAATTTTATGAAGGCAAATATGAGCTTCACAGGAGAACTTTTAGCAGATGGAATTATTCCTAATCTCGAAGTCGATCTAATACTGATGGATGACTTTTCTTTAGGGATAGAAGCCATTAGTCCACCTGAAGGATTTCCACTATTCTTAGGTTTAGGAACTATATACGCAGATTTAAAGCTTAACATGAACGGTCTTCAAGGAACTGGCGAAATAGAATTCCTTACTTCTAATCTGAGAGGTGAGGACATGGTGTTAGTCCCAGACTCAGCATTCGGAAATACGAGTGAGTATATCAACAATGCTTCTTATGAACATGTGCCTGAGGTCTTCGCGACTTCTACAGAATTTGCCCTCAATAGAAATATACAATCTGGCAATCCAGTCCTGGACGTAAGGTCTGATTTAAGCAGGTTAAAGTGTTTTAATGATGATGTGTTGCTCGGAGGTGCTCTTCACTTGAGTAAGTCGGGTATGACTGCTAACGGGGAGTTCGAATTCGAGGACGCCTTCCTAACATCTAAGTTGTTTAACATGAAAGAAAGGACTATCCTAGCTGATACCGCGCACTTCGAGATTACAGGCAACGATTTAAACGCTCTCGCTTTTGAAACGGAAAATGTAAATGCAAATGTGAATTTCGATAGGCGTGCTGGTGAATTCGTTTCTCATGAAGGAGTTACTGAAATTGCTTTGCCGGCTGTGAGGTACATCTGTGAGATGGATAGGTTTACTTGGTTTATGGATGATGACCAAATTGAATTGGAAAACTCTTTCTCTGAAAACGAAGAACTCTTATTCTCAGACTTGGCCGACCGATCTCATTCAAATTTCTTTTCCGTCCACCCAGGCCAGGACTCCCTTCATTTTTCGTGTACAAAAGCATTGTACATGGTAGAAGAAGCGGTGGTTATGTGTAGGGATGTAAGAGCTATGGCAGTTGCAGATGCTGAGATTTGGCCTGATAGCGGAAACGTAACAATAAGGAGAGATGCTGCGATGGACATGTTGCTGAATTCCCAAATTTATGCTAACGATGTCTCCCGTTACCACAGGTTTTTCGATTCGAAAGTCCTTGTGAGAGGACGCTTAGATTACCAAGCATCAGGCTCATATCTATATAAAGATGCTGTGGGAATAGATTGGCCTATATTTTTCAAAAATATCGCAGTTGATGAGTCATATACTACATATGCTCAGGGCGATATTGAGATTGATCAGGAGTTTTATTTAAGTCCTTACTTTGAGTTCACGGGTGAAGTAACCCTTCAAGCCAATAGAAAGGATTTAGAATTTGAGGGAGGGACAAGACTTGCTTTCGAATGTGATAAATTCAGACGTGAGTGGATACGGTTTAATGGTGTGATAGACCCTGTAGATGTAGCAATTCCTATTGATTCAGTAGTTAAAGAAATGATGATGTCACATTTAGGAGTGGGTGTAATTCTATCTGATGATTCGCCTTTCGATGCTTATGCAGGTTTCTTTACGAAGAAACCAGACAGAGGTGATATAGAGATTTTTAAACCTGAGGGGAATCTGAGGTTTGACAAAGCCAATTCAAGGTATGTTGTTTCTACTGACGAGAAATTTCGCAACCCTAAGCTTCCAGGGACATTAACAGAACTCCCTATCGAAGGGTGTGTAGTATTCTCCTCAGGTTCGACTACTCTGCCTCTAGATTTGAGTATTATTGACCACACATTTGTGGGTGATGTTTGGGGAAGTGAGTCTGGCAAGATCGAGATGCGAGGGTCTCTTGCTTTAAATATGTATATGTCTAAAGATTTAGAATCTCATTTGGCCGAGCAACTCACAAATGCTTCCGTTGCGACACCTCTTGATTTCAGTTCTACAAATTATGAATATGCATTAAGAGAGATTGCAGGGATGGAAGTTGCTGACAATGCTCTTAGAGAGTTGTCGAGGGAAGGAACGTATAAAAAGGTGCCTAAAGAAGTTAGATTTACGATGATGCTCACCGGGCTTGAGCTTGAGTATGATCCATTTGAAGATGCTTTCATTTCTACTGCAGAAATAGGGATCGCAACAATAGGAGATGACGCTGTATTTAGAACAATGCCAGGAAGGGTAGAGTTAGTTCGGGGAAGGAGTCGCGACGAGTTAAGAGTGTATTTTCATATAAGTGAGGGACATTGGTATTACTTCGAATACGATACTTTCCTGAACTTCGAGACCAATGATATGTACTTTATGGAGGTTTGGAATAAACTTAAGCCTAAGGAGAAAGTGTTAACACATCCGATTACTGAGAAATTCATAAAAATGCAGGTTTCTAGGAGTGGTCTTCGCGATGATTTTGTAGATAGATTTCGTGATTTTGAATAAAAATCTTTAAAAGCAGATGCATAAAATAAATAAATTCCCCCTACTTTTTTCACCAATTAAACTTGGCTCATTGACGCTTTCAAATAGAGTCATCATGGGGTCAATGCATACTGGTCTAGAAGAAGAAAAGGGAGGCTTTAAACACCTTGCTAGATTCTATGCAGATAGGGTTAAGGGAGGAGTGGCGCTTATCGTAACGGGGGGGATTTCACCGAATAGAGCTGGGGTGACTATTTTCGGTGGAGCGAGGCTAGCAAACACCTTTCATGTTGCGAAGCACAGAGTGATAACTAATGCTGTAAAATCTGAAGGAGGAAATATAGTTATGCAAATCCTACATGCAGGGAGATATGCCTATACACCATTTAATGTGGCGCCTTCAGCTATCAAAGCTCCCATAAATAGATTTAAGCCCAGAGC
>DQKQ01000012.1 GCA_015660615.1 Flavobacteriales bacterium | reverse complement strand
GATGTTTCTAACTTTAAACTCCGTAAGGATATGCCTATCGGTTGTAAAGTTACATTACGTCGAGATAAAATGTATGACTTTTTAGATCGTCTTATTTCTATCACATTACCACGTACTCGTGATTTCCAAGGTATTAAAGCTAAGGGCTTTGATGGTAGAGGGAACTTCACTTTTGGTATAAAAGAACAGCTAGTCTTTCCTGAGATTAACATCGATGATGTTAAACACATTAATGGAATGGACATAACTATTGTTACATCTGCAAACACTGATGAAGAAGCAAAAGCTTTATTATCAGAGTTTGGATTCCCCTTCAAAAATAACTAATCATGGCTAAAGAAAGCATGAAAGCGCGAGAGCGCAAGCGCGCTAAAATGGTTGCAAAATATGCTGCTAAGCGCAAAGCCTTGAAGGAGGCTGGTGACTGGGAAGGCTTTCAAAAGCTCCCACCAAATTCAGCAGCAGTGCGTATGCACAATCGTTGCCAGATCACAGGACGTCCTCGCGGATATATGCGTCAGTTTGGCGTTTCCCGTGTTCTATTTCGCAAATTGGCCCTATCGGGTCGCATCCCAGGAGTAAGGAAAGCTAGCTGGTAAGCGCTTTCTTAATCCAATAATAGAATACTGATATGCACAGTGATCCTTTAGCAGACCTAATAACGCGCATTCGCAATGCGCAAATGGCACAACACAAAGTGGTAAACGTACCTGCTTCTAATTTAAAGAAGGAGGTTACTAAAATACTCTTTGATCAAGGTTTTATCCTCAACTATAAATTTATTGATGAGAAACCTCAAGGAACCATTAAAATTGCGTTACGTTATGACGATAAGACTCGTAGACCTGCTATTACAGAAGTTAAGCGCTTCTCTAAGCCAGGTTTACGTAAATACGGAGCGGCTTCTGAGTTGCCACGTGTACTTAACGGATTAGGTATAAGTATTATTTCAACCAATAAAGGAATGATGACTGACAAAGAAGCTCGTCGTTTAAATATTGGTGGAGAAATCATTTGTACAGTTTACTGATATTAAGCAATAGAGAAATGTCTCGTATAGGAAAAGCCCCCATAAAAATCCCTGAAGGAGTTACTGTTACAATTGATAATTCAATTGTCACGGTGAAAGGCTCTAAAGGTGAGCTAAGTCAAGATATTGATTCAGCAATCTCAGTGATCATTGAAGATAATGTAATTACACTTACTCGATCTTCTAATGATAAGGAATTTAGATCTAAGCATGGATTATTCCGAGCTCTTATCTTTAATATGATTGAAGGTGTTTCACAAGGTTACACTAAAGAGCTTGAACTTTATGGTGTTGGTTTTAGAGCATCTTCTCAAGGTCAACAATTAACATTAAGTCTTGGTTATAGCCATGCTATTGTTATGCAATTGCCTGCTGAAGTTATACTTCAAGCAGAAACAAAAAAAGGTCAGCCACCTTTAGTTAAGTTAGCATCACATGATAAACAACTAATCGGTACTGTAGCTGCTAAAATCCGTTCACTACGTAAGCCAGAACCATATAAGGGTAAAGGAATTCGTTACAAGGGAGAAGTAATTCGTAGAAAAGCTGGTAAGACGGCTGCAAAATAATTGAAGAAGTAATGTCAACTAGTAAAAAAACATTAGCTCGTCTAAAAGTCAGACGCCGCGTCCGCGGTAAATTGTCTGGAACATCAGATCGTCCAAGATTATCTGTATTCCGTAGCAATAAGCAGATTTATGCTCAAATTATAGACGACTTGAGTGGTCGTACTTTAGCTTCAGCATCGTCTTTAAGTAAAGATGAGACAAAGAATCAACCTAAACTAGAGCAAGCTTCTTCAGTAGGTACTATGATTGCTGAGCAAGCAAAAGATGCAGGAATTACTAACGTGGTATTTGATCGCAGTGGTTACCTATTTCACGGTCGTGTTAAACAATTAGCGCAAGCTGCCCGCGATGGGGGTCTCAAATTCTAAATAAGATGAATCAAGGACAAGGACAAGGACAAAGTCAAGGACAAGGACAAGGTAAGCGCAACCAGCGACCCGGTGGAAAACGCGAACAACAAAGTAGAACTGGTGATCCAGATTTGAAAGAACGTTTAGTAGGCATAAATCGTGTTGCAAAAACTACCAAAGGTGGTCGTACTTTTAGTTTTAGCGCTATTGTAGTCGTTGGGAATGAAAATGGTAAGGTTGGTCATGGCTTAGGTAAAAGCCGTGAAGTAGCTACTGCTATTCAGAAAGGTATCGAGATTGGTAAAAAGGATATGATTACTGTACCAGTAATTAACGGTACTATTCCTCATAGACAAGAAATGAAGTATGCGGGTGCTCACATCCTTATTAGACCTGCATCTCCAGGAACTGGTGTAATTGCTGGTGGAGCAATGCGTGCGGTACTAGAGAGTGCTGGAATTAAGAATGTACTTGCTAAGTCTTTGGGATCTTCAAACCCACATAATGTTGTTAAGGCTACATTTAATGCTTTAAAAGAATTGCGTGACGCTAAAACAATTGCAAATATTCGTGGTATTTCTATGTCAAAAGTATTTCAAGGCTGAACTTAAAAATTATGAGTAAAGTTATTATAACACAGGTCCGTAGTGCAATTAATCGCACTAAACGTCAGAAGGCTACAATTCAGGCGTTAGGAATTAAAAAGCTTAACAACCCTGTTGAGCATGAAGCAACACCTCAAATAATGGGAATGATTCGTAAAGTGAGTCATCTTGTTAAATTTGAAGAAAAATAATCCAATCCAGCAATAATCATGAATCTAAGCAATCTTACACCTGCAAAAGGATCTATTAAGAATCGCAAGCGAATTGGTCGTGGAGAAGGTTCTGGACATGGTGGTACATCTACACGTGGTCATAAAGGAGCGAAGTCACGTTCAGGGTATTCGTCTAAAATAGGATTTGAAGGTGGTCAAATGCCACTTCAACGTCGTGTGCCTAAATTTGGTTTTGTAAGTCCTAATCGGATTGAATACAAAGGTATTAACCTTGATGTATTACAAGAACTTTCAGAAAAAATCGGATCTACAACAATTACACCTAAAGAAATTGTGGAAAACAGTCTTGCTGGCAAGCATGACTTAATAAAGATTTTAGGTAGAGGTGAGGTTACATCTAAGTTAGATGTAACAGCACATCAATATTCTAAAACAGCTTCAGAAGCTTTAACAGCTGCTGGTGGTTCGGTTACAACTATTGATAGTATAGGCAAATGAGACTGTTTTCTAAACTCGCTGATATTTGGCGTCACGAAGAACTTAGAAATAAGATAGTGATCACTCTTGGTCTTATTCTCGTTTACCGAATAGGTTCTTTCATCGTACTTCCTGGTGTAAATCCTGATGCTTTGTCAGCTACAACGAGTGGTTTGGGTGGTTTGCTTGCATTATTCACTGGAGGAGCTTTCACAAGAGCATCTATTTTTGCCTTAGGTATTATGCCTTATATCTCCGCTTCAATTATTGTTCAACTTATGAGCATTGCTGTACCTGCAGTACAGAAGCTACAAGCTGAAGGTGAAAGCGGACGTAAGAAAATAACTCAAGGGACAAGGTTTCTTACAATTGCAATCTCATTAGTCCAGGCTCCAGGATATTTAGCATCTACTGTTGCTTCTGTGCCAGGAGCTGTTGTTAACCCAAGTACCTTTTGGTGGTTCTCCTCAGTCATGATTATTGTCAGCAGCACTTTAGTGATTATGTGGCTCGGAGAAAGAATTACGGAAAAGGGTGTGGGAAATGGTATTTCCCTTCTCATTATGATAGGTATTATTGCATCCTTCCCTCAATCTTTAATTCAAGAATTTCAGCATCCCGATTCAACTATATATTTCTTCTTAGTTGAAATAGCGTTCTTTTTGATTGTAATTGGAGCTAGTGTTGCTCTAGTTCAAGGTATTCGTAAAGTACCAGTACAGATGGCAAAGCTGCAACAAGCGGATAACATGATGCCTTCAGGATCTGGCGCCAGAAGTTTTATACCATTAAAAGTTAACTCTTCAGGAGTGATGCCTATCATTTTTGCCCAGGCTATTATGTTTGTGCCGTTATATATGACACAATCTGAGTCATTACAGGGAAATGCATTTTTACAAAGTTTAAGTGATTTTAATGGTGTAGGTTACAATGTGTTATTCTTTTTCATGATTGTAGCTTTCACTTACTTTTATACGGCTATTACTGTAAACCCTAATCAGATGGCTGATGATTTAAAACGCCAAAACAGTTTTGTGCCAGGTATTAAACCTGGAAGAGCAACCGCAGAATTTTTAGATGATATTTTATCTAAAATCACTTTGCCAGGAGCTATTTTTCTTGGATTCATAGCGATATTACCTGCAATTGTGTTTAACCTTGGCTTAACACATTCACAATCATTTTCCATATTCTTTGGCGGAACATCGCTATTGATTATGGTTGGAGTTATTCTTGACACTCTTCAACAAATTGAAAGCTATTTGCTTTCTCGTCACTATGACGGATTAATGAAGTCTGGAAAGATGCGTAGTCGTTCACAGTCACCTGTGGGAGGTTTAGGAGGTTAATTACGATATGAGTTTAGGACGACGAATCCGTATAAAATCGGAAGAAGAAGTCGAACTTATTCGTAAAAGTTCATTGCTTGTTGGGAGGACTTTAGCAGAAGTAGCAGCACTGGTTACACCAGGAGTTACTACTCTACAGTTAGACACCATTGCCGAGGAATTTATCCGAGACAATGGAGCGGAGCCGGGTTTTAAAGGATATGGGGGATTCCCCAACACACTTTGTACTTCGGTGAATGCTGCTGTAGTCCATGGAATACCAAATGATAAGCCATTAATTAATGGTGATATTGTTTCGATAGACTGTGGTACGCTAATGAATGAATTTTATGGAGATAGCGCTTATACTTTTGAAGTAGGAGAGGTTGATCCAGAGATTCAATCATTATTAAAAGTCACAAAAGAATGCCTTACTTTATCGATAGAACAAGCAATCGTTGGTAAGCGTATTGGCGATATAGGAGCAGCTTGTCAAAAGCATGCAGAATCATTCGGTTATGGAGTGGTTCGTGAATTAGTAGGTCATGGATTGGGGCGAGAGCTTCATGAAGCACCTGAAGTTCCTAATTTTGGCCGCCGTGGAAACGGCCCACGTTTAATAGATGGTATGGTGCTAGCTATTGAACCGATGATCAACCTTGGAAAACGCGATGTGCGTACTGATAAGGATGGTTGGACAATTGTGACTAGTGATAATTTGGTTTCTGCTCATTTCGAACACGATATAGTTGTTAGGAAAGGGAAAGCCGAAATTCTCTCAAGTTTTGTAGAAATAGAAAGAGTTATTAATAAAACGAAATAGATCGAAAATAAATAAGCTAATGGCGAAACAAGCATCTATCACACAAGATGGAACCATCTTAGAGGCATTGTCTAATGCAATGTTTAGAGTGGAATTAGAAAATGGGCATGTGATTACTGCTCATATCTCTGGAAAAATGAGGATGTATTACATCAAGATTTTACCTAGTGACCGTGTGAAAGTTGAGATGTCTCCATATGACTTGTCTAAAGGACGAATCACTTTTCGATATAAAAAATAAAAATCAGCCCAATGAAAACACGCGCATCCATAAAGAAGCGAACGGCAGATTGTAAAATCGTTCGCCGTAAAGGACGACTATTCGTTATTAACAAGAAGAATCCTAAAATGAAGCAACGTCAGGGTTAATCCTGATTTTGCAAATTCAATATACTCATGGCACGTATAGCTGGTGTAGATATTCCTCGCAACAAGCGCGGAGCAATTTCCTTAACGTACATCTACGGCGTAGGCCGTAGTCGTGCGCTTAAAATTCTTATTGAGGCTGGTGTAGACTCGAATAAAAATGTAGATGATTGGAGTGACGAAGAAGTCGGTTCAATTCGAAACATTATAGGTTCAAGTTTCAAAGTCGAAGGAGAATTAAGATCTGAAACACAATCAGATATTAAACGTTTGATGGATATCGGTTGTTACCGAGGCATTCGTCATCGTAACGGTTTACCTTTGCGCGGTCAAAGAACAAAAAATAATTCTAGAACTCGTAAAGGGCGAAGGAAGACTGTAGCGAATAAGAAAGAATAACAAAGAGTTAGCTCTATTAATTTTGTCCGCCAAGGACTGATCACCTCCAATATAACTAATTATGGCAAAAAGCGCCAATAAGAAGAAAAATGTAAAAGTTGACTCCGTAGGAGAAGCTCATATACATTCTTCGTTTAATAACATCATCATCTCCCTGACTAATACTACAGGCCAGGTGATTTCCTGGTCAAGTGCCGGGAAAATGGGTTTTCGTGGATCTAAAAAGAACACACCATATGCTGCACAATGTGCTGCCGAAGATTGCGGTAAGGAAGCAATGGAATTTGGACTTAAAAAAGTTCGAGTTTTTGTGAAAGGTCCTGGATCAGGTCGCGAGAGCGCTATTCGTACCCTTCATAACATGGGAATTCAAGTTACAGAGATTGTAGATGTAACCCCACTACCTCATAATGGTTGTCGCCCTCCCAAGCGTCGCCGAGTTTAATTATTATAAACTAAGAATTTTTAAATCATGGCACGTTACCGCGGACCCAAATCAAAAATTGCCCGTCGCTTCAAAGAAGCAATCTTTGGACCAGATAAAGCCCTAGAACGTAGAGCTTATGGACCAGGACAGCACGGGAATACTCGTCGTAGAAAGAAGGAGTCTGAGTACTCTGTTCAATTAATTGAAAAGCAGAAAGCAAAATACACTTATGGAATTTTGGAGAAGCAATTCTCAAATCTGTTTAAATCAGCTAGTTCTAAGAAAGGAATTACTGGTGAATTACTACTTCAAATGTGCGAAAGTCGTTTGGATAATGTTGTTTACCGTCTCGGAATAAGCACTACAAGAAGAGGTGCGAGACAATTAGTATCACATAGACACATTACTATAAATGGTAGTGTTGTTAATATCCCATCTTGCAATGTTCGCCCTGGTGACGTCGTAGGAGTTAGGGAGAAGAGTAAGTCTCTAGAGATTATTTCAATGTCTTTAGGGTCAAGTACTCAAAATCATGAGTGGCTTAATTGGGATGTTCAGGCTATGTCTGGAACCTTGGTTAGTACCCCCACTCGTGATCAGATCCCTGAAAACATCAAGGAATCTTTAATTGTAGAATTGTACTCTAAGTAATATAGAACAAGAATATTCATGGCTATTCTCGATTTTCAACAACCGGACAAAGTAATTATGTTAGACTCTTCGGAGTATAATGGACGCTTTGAATTCCGCCCACTAGAACCTGGTTTTGGTATAACTGTAGGAAATGCGCTTCGTCGCATTCTACTTTCATCACTAGAAGGTTTTGCGATTACTTCTGTTCGTATCGACGGTGTCGATCACGAATACTCTACTATTAAGGGAGTAATGGAAGATATGACTGAGCTTATTCTTAACCTCAAGCAGGTTAGATTTAAGCGTCAGATTGAAGATACTGATTCTGAAACAGTAACAGTTTCAGTAAAAGGTAAAACATCTCTAACTGCTGGTGATCTTGGTAAGTTTACATCTGCCTTTCAGGTGATTAATTCTGACCTCGTTCTCTGTCGCATGGAGAAAGGTGTAGAGCTAAAGATGGAATTGACCATTGGTAAAGGACGTGGATACGTTCAAGCTAATGAAAATGTTCGTACTGACGCTCCAATAGGAACTATTTCTGTAGATAGTATCTTCACTCCCATCCGCAACGTTAAGTACAGCATTGAAAACTTTCGTGTTGAACAACGGATTGATTACGAAAAATTAATCATAGAGCTTGATTGCGATGGAAGTATAACACCTAAAGATGCATTACAAGAAGCTGCGAAGATTTTAATTCATCACTTCATGCTTTTCTCAGATGAACGTATTTCTTTAGGTACAGATGAGCAACAAGAGACTGAAGAATTTGATGAGTCAAGTCTTCATATGAGACAACTGCTTAAAACTAAGTTATCTGACATGGACCTAAGTGTTCGTGCTCTTAACTGTCTGAAAGCTGCTGATATTGAGACACTAGGTGACTTAGTTGCATTTAATAAAAATGACCTTTTGAAATTCCGTAACTTTGGTAAAAAGTCTTTAACGGAACTTGAAGAATTGGTTGAGATTAAGAACCTTGCGTTTGGTATGGACGTAAGTAAGTACAAACTTGATAAGGAGTAAGATATGCGTCACGGAAAGAAATTCAATCATTTAGGTCGTAAGACTGCGCATCGTAAAGCGATGCTCACTAACATGTCATGTTCTTTAATTGAGCATAAGCGTATTACTACAACTGTAGCAAAGGCTAAAGCTCTTAAGAAATATTTTGAGCCACTTGTTAATCGTTCTAAGGACGATTCAACTCACAATCGTCGTGTTTGTTTTCGCTATTTAGCTAGTAAGGACGCTGTAACGGAATTATTCCGTGAGGTAGGCCCTAAAGTAGCAAACAGAGATGGAGGGTACACTAGAATTATTCGCACTGGTAATCGTTTAGGTGATAATGCTGAGATGTGTATGATAGAGCTTGTTGATTTCAACGAAATCTATAACAAGAATGAGAAGAAGAAGACTCGCCGATCACGTAGAGGTGGTGCATCTACTGTTTCTAAAACAGAAAATGCTCCTGCGGCTGATGTTGCCGCTGATGCTCCTGCTAATGTTGCCGCTGATGCTCCTGCTGATGTTGCCGCTGATGTTGCCGCTGATGCCGATGATGCTG
>DQKQ01000208.1 GCA_015660615.1 Flavobacteriales bacterium | reverse complement strand
TTTGGAAGCCTTTGAGCCGAACTTATTGTGGGGCTATATAAACTGTCTGGATGCACAAACTCCCAAACCTTTGTGGCTGTCATATTAATAGTATCAAGCTCATACTCGACAGCTCTAGACACATTTTCTACCCCTGTATATAAAGAACTATAATTCCCATTGTCAAACAACAAATATCTATTATCTCCAAGGCTTGAAATAGAGTGTTGGTATGTGAATGGATAGTCATTTACAAAAATAACATCACTCTGAGTCCCACCCCATCTCCAAATAATTTCTCCAGTGGTTCTGTTGATTTTTGTTATCTCATCTAAATTTCTAGATGACAATAGGATATGTCCATCATAATCAACTTCTATCGCATTTGCATGAATGAAGTTTAATACTGGAATATTCAATGGAAGGTATTGATTGTCAGTAATGTGGTAATGATCCCAGCTTTTCCATTCAAAGACCAAGTTATGGTCAGCATCTAACTCTTGTATGATAAGTCCTTCAACAATTGCCTCTGGGTCACCCCCCTCAACTATAGTATCCATAGCATAAGGCTGTAGGTCATATGCAAACATGATATAATGACCATTTTCAAGAGCAATGAAATCGTGGGGGTCAGCGACATATCCATTTACACAGTAAACAGAATCAACGATGTTGTGAAGTGAATCCATGACCATCCAACCATCTGTTTCTAAATCATAAAAAGTGATTTTATTGTTATAGTTAACTTTAAAATCATTGCCTTGCATTGGCCAAACTTCATAGAACAATTCTTCCCCACTTGAGTTAAGAATTATTACAGGCCTAATAGGAGTACCCGTTTTTTTATAAAAAATGTTTGCATCCCAAGCTTCACCCGTATCAATAGTAATAATATAATCCGTTTCACTTTGGGAGAATATAAAAGAAGGAAAAGACAATAATAAAATTAATATAATCCTCAGATAATATTGCATAGGGAAAATTATTGGGACTAAAGTAGTGATGTTTACTTAAATAAGCTTTAGATACAATATCTTTAGCATTGTTAAAAAACACTCTCGATAATTATAAATGCAGGTTCGCCACATTTTTTTTTATAATTATTCATGTTGTATGTAATTGCTTATACTCAAAAAACACCTAAAATGAAATTTGTACATTCTATTCTATTGGCATCTATGCTAACTTTTGCTGTATCTACATCAGCCCAAATTACAATTACTTCTTCTGACCTTCCTCAAGCTGGAGAATCTTACACAATACAAACGTCGTTACCAGACCCATCCTCTGACTTCACTACTACTGGAGGAGGATTTGATTGGGATTTTTCTGATTTGGTTTCTTCTTCAGAAGCTGATGTAGAGTTTGGCGCTATGGGAGACGCTCCTTTTACTGCACAACTTTCTTTCAACAACGAGTGGACTAATACAGAGTACTTATGTGATTTATTCGGTCCCGGAGAATTCGACCTCGCAGCTTTAGAAACTTTTGGTATTGAGTTACCCGTAGCGATATCTAATCTATACAACTACTTACAGACCTCAAACGATTCATACAACATTGCTGGAATCTCGATGAGTATTGAAGGGTTGGACCTTCCTGTTGAATACTCTGACATAGACGAAATTCACCCTCTACCATTAAACTACATGGACGAAATCATCTCTACATCAGCATTCACTGTCAATATTCCTGAAGTATTTACGTATGAGACTTCTGCTTCAAGAGTAGGTTCTGTTGATGGTTGGGGCACTCTTACCTTACCAGGTGGAGCTACGCACGAAGTTTTAAGAGTAAACACTACAATTACAACCCACGATATCTTTTCTCTTACTGGATCAGATCCTTTCGAGATAGATAGAGTCTCTACTGTTTACTCTTGGGTAGGAAATGGAGGAATGCCTTATTTAGAAGTAAGTATGGTTTTCGGAGCTACTTTTTCTGTCGAATACCAGGGAGAGGCCACAGACACTTCTGGAAATGGTATAACCACAGTTATTCCTAACGCTTTCGTTCCATTCCCCAATCCAATTGCAGCATCTGATGACATCATTTTAAGTGGAGCTTCTGTAGATACTGAGTGGGAACTCAGAGATGCTACAGGTCGTGTAATCAATACCGGATTCGGAAACACGATTTCAACGAATGGGCTAGCATCAGGAGCTTACTTGGTTTCTGATATTACATTACTAAATAAAGGTCTACGTTCTCGTCCTTCAACTGTAATCATCAAGTAAAACGACTACGGACAAGTATAATCTGAGAGGGGGTTAGGCGTACAGAAATTCAATTCTGCCGTCTCATCCCCTTCTTGTAAGTGCTCAATTGTATCAGTTGTGTATCCAAGACCAAACACACCTTGTATGGTCCTTGAGGCCCAAAGACCTAAACCACCATTTATGTTACTGTATTCAGGTCTATCTTGGATAACACCTGTAATGGGAGAGTTAACATCGAGATATATAGCAAGTTGCTCATTTGCTACAATAAGTAAGAAATCAAAGGCACGCGATATTTGTACATCTTCATCCCAAATACCTAACTCTCGTGTTATCCGAATATTCTTTTCAAGTCTGGTAGAAAGAGTGCTATAGAATGTTGCCCCACCGAATACCTTGGTTAATTGTTCGCCTCCATCATCATCATTAGGGTCTAGTGAACCTATAGGAATTTCCATTGTTCGGTACTTAGAACTATCTAAAATAGTATGAAAATCATCCGCCCAATAGTTCTCCATAAAATGTACTCTAATGGCAGCATCATAGCGCGCAGCACCTGGTGTTGAAGACCACTTGAAAGTATAATCTGGATATGTTACATTCGTAGTACCCACACTTGCAAATCCCAACTTTAAATCATCTATACCCATGGGAGGTTGAGTTATATTCCCTAAAGTCATAGCTATCATATTCGTGCTTGCTTCAACTTCTGTAGTGTCATCAATCACAATCTCCAATCGGTAAGATGCATCAGGATTTAGATCATCTCCATCTTGACGACGCGTAGAGACAAAATACTCTCTGTGCTCAGGAGCGAAAAAAACCCCGTTATCTTCCTTATCCTGTAACAGAGTATCGTTTAATTCAAAAATTCTTCCGTCAATTCCATTTATGACCTCAACGAACTGTGCATGAAGTCGAGCAGGGTCATACTCAGAAGAATCGGCGATTTGAGCTACTTGAGTTTGGTCTCCCTCACCTAACCATGTACGGTTAATGCGAACCCACTGCGTATCTAACTCAGCGTCTAACAGGCCAAATACTACAGGAATAGATTTGTATGGAGCCGTTAAGTCAACGTCAGTAGTACAACTCGACAACCACATAATGGGAATAAGAAAAAATAGGTATTTTACTTGCATGTCGCGAAGATACTTATTTAAGGTCTAGTAAAAATTCTATTGCGTCTACACCATCAGCGTAATCGTCCAAGGCAGGGGATTGAGCCGACCCGAGATCTGTTTGTGCGATTGTAGGCGATTGTTTAGATAAGGCTGACTTGAATTGTTTTGCTCCAGCTCTCGAAGTAACTAACTGAAGCCCATTTTGATAATCAGTCAACTTGTTTACTATCTGATCGATTTCGTCGTAGCGTTCTATAAAAAGAGTACCCACAGGAGACACCCATTGGTCGTCTTCTTTTACTAAAAGGAATCCATTTTCTATCAAATCATCTCTATTGAGAAGCCAAATAGCTTTGTGATAATCATAGTTGTTCGCATACTTGTTATTCATCGCTAAATCCCCCCACGAAACCCAAGCACCAAAACACCTGTCGAGATCGAAATCTTTAGGCAAGAAAACCTTCGTAGTACTTCTGCACCCCAATCCAAAGTGAGTAAACATATCATCTCCAAGAGCTTTCAACTCATCTTCCGACTCTAAGCCGTCGAGAACAGCAACACCAGTTCTTTGGGCTCTAAAAAGATGTGGTAAATGTCCGAAATACGCGTCAAAATATCTCATTGTATTGGAGCTGCCAGTTGCTATTACCGCATCCACTTTACCTAATTTACCATCTACAAAAGTAATCCTACCCTTTAATTTAGGTTCAATATTTTCAATCTCCTGAACAACTCGTTTAGGTAAAACCATATCTACTCTCGAGGCCTTAATAGCGACATTGTGACCAGCGACAACTGAACAAAGTATATCGTGAAACCCAACAAGAGGAAGATTTCCAGCTAAAATGAGCCCCACTCTTTTTCCAGAATCCCCTTCTACAACATCGGGAAGATCATAATTTAAAAGCCACTTACTCACCTGATCTTCTCCCAATGATTCTCCTATCGATTTAAAGGCAGTCTTCACACTATCAGCTGTAAACCAACCATTATGAGATTCAGCCAATCGCAATAACTCGTTATCGTTGGGGGCGTTATGTAGAAACCAAATTCCTAGTTTCAGTAAGACAGGTTGTAGTTTGTTCACTGTATCTTTGTATCTGTAAATTGAAAGGCAAAAGTACATGGCAATTATTATTACCGACGACTGCATTAACTGTGGAGCTTGTGAGCCCGAATGTCCCAATACAGCTATCTATGAAGGAGCTGCTAAATGGAAGTTTTCTGACGGTACTGGATTTGCAGGTAAGGGAGTACACCCAACAGCCGGAGAGGTAGATGCTGACAAGGAAAACGACGCTATAAGTATGGATTTATATTTCATATCTCCAGAAAAATGTACTGAGTGCGTTGGCTTCCATGACGAGCCACAATGCGCTGCTGTTTGTCCTGTAGATTGTTGCATTGTTGATGAAGATGTGCGTGAAAGTAAAGAGGTTTTACTTTCAAAAAAGACGTTTTTACACATATAAGGAAAATAATATGTATACCCTATGAGGCGTTAAATGATAATGAAGAAGAAAATACTAATTTTTGCTTTTTTCACGGTTTTATTATGTCCGTTTTTCACTTCTGCTCAAACAGAGCAATTCGCATCTCTAAGTACTGCGAAAACCGACACCGATAGAGCAATAGCTCATCAGGCCCTAAAGAATTACTTAGTACAGAGTCTCAACGATGCTCTAACTACAGAAGATTTAAAACCGTTGATCAGCAACTGGCCTGCTGGCAACATTACTGCTGGCTCAGGAAAAGAGAAGGTCGTTATTCTATCTTGGAATTCTGAAAGATTAGATAGGACACAGGACTATGGATGTTTTGTCATTTTTGGGTTTGAAAGGATGGGGGATTTTAGCACTTTTAAATGGGTTGAACTTACTCACAACAGGGAAGAAGACCCTACAAATGTTGAACGAAGTTATAGAGCCGATGATTGGCCAGGAGCTATTTACTACAAGCTTATACTTACCCACGTGAAGAAATCTCCTGTATATACTTTACTCGGTTGGGAGGGAGCAGATGGTCAAGTCACAAGGAAGATTATTGAGACGATGATTATTACAAATGATCGGATTCGCTTAGGAGTACCATATTTAAAAACCGATGAGGGTTTAAAAAAGCGACATGTCTTAGAATATGGAGATGCTCTTCAAGCTACACTTAACTATGAAGCTGATAAAAAAAGGATCGTACTTGATCGCCTCGCCCCGAGCGACCCGTCTCTAGTAGGAGCCACTGCGTTTTACGGTCCTACGATGGAATACGATGCCTTTGTTTGGGATAATGGGAAATGGGTGTTCACCAAGGACGTAAATGTTAGCAATAATAACAAATCGAATAAAAGAAATAAAATTTATAACGACCCCAGACCTAACAGGTCGAAAAGATCTAACTAACATCTGATATTTATGAAAATAGTTTTATTAATCACAAGTTTTCTTTCCTTTTTTCTCAGCTCACTTGCTCAAGACAGCACCACCACTCAGAATAAAAAGTTGCCATCTATGGCTGAAGAAATCTCTAACTTAACTAGAAAGCCCCTCGGAGATGGCACGCTTAAGTTTGAGAACTTTATTATGTACACCGTTGAAGAAAGTGGGAAAAGCAGGGCCGGAAAGATATATTTCTCTGATAATCACGAAGCTGTTGTTTGGCTTGAAGATCTTAATCATGAGAAAAGTTTATTTTTCCGAGCTTCTCAGGACTCGCCTATCATCACCATCACACCATCGATAAACCAAGGAGCTGAAATATCACCTAAAATGATTAAAGCCCTTGGATACTCAAGAAACACCGAATCCACTAAGGTATACATCATAGACAAAAAAAGCCCTTTAGACACAATTGCAAATTCAGAATGTCAACCCGCGATTGCAATGTTAGAGGAGTCAGAACACACTATGTGGGTGGCTGCTAAGAAATCGTTCAAAAAGCCTGATAGATTGATGTTAGAAAGAGGGATTAGTTTAATTTTTAATAACCAAACTCGCACACCTTTCCTTTCTTCAGCTATCATAAAATCATCGTGGATACCTATGGGATATAATTGCGATAGCTATGAGTTTAGAATCCTCAACTGGAGATTAGATGGTGATTTTAAACTAGAACAAGGAGATATTATGATAAAGATTTTAGGTCTTGACTTGCAACAAGTTGCTAAACAATATTTGGAAGAGCTTGATAAAGAAAACAGTCTTCAAAAAGAGGATTGACCTAAAATAACCTCTGTAGCTCCTGCTCCATATTCACGAGGGTTAGCATCACGGACAGTACAATCGGGGTAATAAGAATCTAAGCGCGTTCTGATTTGGTTTCTAAGCACGCCCTGCCCTACTCCATGTATAAATATGACCCGCTTTATCCTTTGCTCACCAGCTATCCTCATCATTCTCTCAAAGTGATTAAGCTGGATATCTAACTTAGTCCTGTCTTGCAGACCTGATTGATCATCAATAAGTTCGTGGATATGAAGGTCAATAACCATATGCTCCCCCCTCCTTTGCTGATTTGTCGCTCTAACATTAGCGTATTTAACCTCGAAATCCTTTTGAATTAGCTTCTGCCTTTCCTCATTCACGTCTTGGGCTATGATCTTAGCTAAATCGGGAAGTTTGTTGTTATACTCTTCTTCCTGCTCCGTTATACTTTCACTCACAAGCATAAGTTCCGTAAGATTGTATTTCATATCGAACCCGTCCTCCCCTTCTACATTAGCAGTCCCATCAGGAAAAATTTCTAAGACAATTCCTCCACCTACATCGTTGAGGAATTTCACTTCGCTGCCTTTTTTTATCTCCTTAGACATTACTGAGTAAGTAAACTACACGCCATTTCCACTTGAGTACGTGACAAATCTAAATGTGTCACAAATCTGATACTAGTAGGGCTGAAAGGAAAACACTCAATCCCAATATTTCCCCACTCCTTAACTAACTCGGCAGAGTCTATACCAAGATTAAGCTCAAGAATACATATGTTAGTTTCAACCTTTGCAACGGA
>DQKQ01000184.1 GCA_015660615.1 Flavobacteriales bacterium | reverse complement strand
GCGATTAAGCCACGCTTTACTTCAGTGAAGTTGTCATCTTTTATACCCAGCTCGACAGGGACAGCTTGAAACGTGTTACCATCGTTTAAAAATACAACTGAGTTACCATCCATTGATTGGATAGCTTCATTCTCAACGCGAAGCGAAACATCGACTTTCTGAGCATCAACTACACCTGTAACCATATCGCCGGGGGAGAATTCTCCTTCGGTATTAGTGATTTCAACAATTGCGATCTGATAAGGTTCAAGTGAACCTGACGGAATGAGAAATTTGACCTTTGCATCTTGCTGTCGGGAACCTTTTTTTATGTGGATATAAGAGCCCTGCTTTATTGTATCCCGCTTGGATGGAAATACTTTCAATTCTGCCCAAAGCGTTTCAGCGTCGACTATTTTATAAAGCGTTTCACTGGTAACCAACTGCCCAACATTAACATTTCGACTTACTACCGTACCCGAAATTGGCGCTTTCACGATGTAGGTTTGTAAGCTGTCATTTGATTGAATTTTTGCAATTACATCGCCAGCCTTCACGCTGTCACCAACATCCGAAGCGAGAGTTTCTACAACTCCCGAGAACCGCGCATTAACTTCAGCCTTGTTCTTGGGTGGAATTACAAGAGTACCCAACAATTCGATATGTCTTTCAATGGTCCCACTCTGAACTTCGGAGGTTGCTAATTGAAACTTTTCAGTTAATGCTCTTGAGATCTGTGTTCTTCCCTCGAAGTTTTCCCACTCCCAGGAATACTTTCGTCTTTTGTCAGTCAGATAAATAGTAGCCCTAAAAGAATGAGGTTCAGACAGAGCTTTTATTGACCGCAAAACCCCCTCTGAAGTTTGAAACTCAAATTTTTCTGAGCTTGAACCTAACTTCTGTAGCTCTATAGAAAAGGAATCAGGGATAAATGGCTTCCCATCTTCAAAAGTCGAGGCAATAATTACAGAGCCCTCGGGGCTTTCATCGATACTTACTTCTATTTTGATGTTACCTTTCTGGAATATATTTTGGTTGTCATTTGAATTGGTGACATCTTCACTTGCGGTCGCGATAGATGTCACAGTGCCGATAAGAAATAAAAATAAAATTTGCTTTAGCATAATTAATCCTGGAGATTGAAAGTGAATGATTTCAGAGATTGCCCTGTCCATTGTTCGATAAGTGCTTCATTGAGCAGGGTGGCTTCGCGATAGTTGATGAGACTCCGTTGAGATTGGAGAAGTGCATCACGTGAAGCAAACCATTCTTGATAAGTGTAAATTCCCTTTTGATAGCCCTCCTTGGTCAGCTCCAATGCTCTTTTCAAATCTGGCATTACTTCTTTTTCCAGGTGCAATGCTGCCTGTGAACTAAAATTTATGCTTTTCGTTGCTTTAAATAGAATCGCTTTTACATCGAGATACTTGGTGTCTCGCTCTAATAACTCCGCCTCCTTACTAGCAATTGCAGATTTGACTGCACCCGAATTCCTCTTCTCAGCAAATAGTGGAATTGAGGCACCAAAAACTAACGATGTATCTTGAGCTCCCTGATTCCTTCTAACACCAACAGACCAAGATAGGTCTGCGGTATTATCAGACTTAGCCAACTGAATTTCAGCGTCCTTCAGGTCAAGTGACTTAATTAGTAAATCCGCATTCGATGATGATAAGAATTGGTTAAAAAGTGTTTCGTAGGAATAATTTTTAGCGGGTGAATTTAAAGAACCAGTAAGCGTGATATCTTCATAATTGCCCTGCCAGAATAGTGTGAGAGATTGCAGGGCTATCTCTTTATTCACCTTTGCTGTCGCAAGTTCTAATTTCGCTTGATTTAAAGCCGATTTAGCTCTGAACAATTCAGCATCATTCGTTGCACCACTTTTTATTCTATTAGTGATCACAGTAAGAGCATCTTCAGCTAAGCTCACACTTCGCTCAGCTATTTGCAGACGCTCCTGTTGTGCCAGAACGCGAATATACTGCTGAGTGAGCCCACCAAGTAGTGAGAGAGACATTGAATACTGCTCTGAATCTAAAAGGGCAGCTCTGGCATCCACAACCAGTGTTCTTGCACTCTTCTTTCCACCAAGTTCATACACTGAAGATAGAGAGATGGTTGCTTCTGCTGCTTGAACTCCCGAAGTAGAACTTGTGCCCATCACATTTTCTAGATTAGCACCTACGGTGTAAGCTGGAGAAAGCAAAGCTTGTTGGCGATCTCCCTCAAGAGCTCTAGTAAGAGGTCTGAATTTCAACAAGCTTGGATGACGGTTGAGAGTAAGTTGAACTGCATCATCTAAAGTTACTTGTTCTGCCAATGCATTGGCTTGAGATAGCATCAATGCACTAGTCAATATTCCGGCGCGCGTAAATTTGCGCACAGGAAACTGTGAAATTTTCATGATATATAATCCTAGTCAGTTGAAAAAACGAAAAACGACAGGGATTAAATTCTTGGAGGACGCTCTATTTGGTTAATGAAACGATTAGGTGTAGCTTCACTATAAACTGAGACTAAATTGGGAGATTTTTTTAGAAACGAGCTTTCAATATCAAAGTAAAAAGCTATGTGTGTAAAATGGCCATGACAAGAACAACAATGGTCACAATCACTTCCCGTATCTAAATCGTAAGCATCGGACAGTTCGATTAATGTATTTTCAGTACATAATTCATTGCTAAACAAGTGGTCTTGTTCAATAGAAAACGCGTCAGTCACAATCAACAAAAATTGTGCGCACAACAAAAAAGCGGCTAAGACCACTTTTAGATTTTTGCTAATGCGGTAATTCGTTTTCAACACAAGATTCCTCTATTGGCAATTCATGTTCTCTTAAAATATGATTGTAGTCAATGCCTAAATGGTCAGCTTTCTGATTCACAAGAGGAACTCTGTATTAAAAAGCCATGTATTTCAATTAAGTTGCTAAATCTTGTCAGAAAAACAGAAATCTACTGCAAAGCCTGCTCATACATAATCCGGCAATGTAAAATAAGTACACCGAAGGAATAGAAGAATACAACATGCAATTTCAATAAGCCTGTCACAATTATTGCGTCTCGCTCGTACCAAAACCTGTAATACCCCCTACAACAAGTGTAAAAGCAAGTCCAATACTGAAAGATAAAATCACCGTTGACCCAAGAGGTAGCTTTTCCAATTGCTATCTGATCTCCTTACAGTGAGCGCATCAATGAACAACAAAGTAAATATTATCTGGCTCATGCCATAACCGTGATGCTATGCTTATGAGCATGAAGTTGGTTCGCATCGCTTCTTTGAGTTCACCAAATCATCTAAGGCTCCATTTTCGAATAAACGGTACAATAGACTAGTAGAAAGGCATATCGGAAACTCGATATCGCTAGATACCTTACTGTAACTTTTTGGCTAAAAACGTTGTCGCTTCGCGTAAAAATACCGGTCATTTTTTGACCTTGGCAAGTTCATGTTTTAATCTGCTATCCCCGCGTCACAACGGGGATCACTGCTCTTATGTGTTTTATCTTTAGATTGCGCAGCATGATGTTTTCAGCAGTTAGGTAGACTAAGAAAAATACTAATATCTAAAGCAATCTGACGACCAATAATATCAGGTTTCTAGCAGAGTAATACCGCTTCGAGTATGAATTCTGAAGTATACTTTGTTTGTTAACAACCACTCATTCCTGGCATAGCAAGCTTCTTTAGAGGAGGTTTCCTAAAAATCTGAAGAGGATCCACAGATGACTGAAATCTATGAACGGGCACTATAATAATTGTGATAATTCTCTTTCTGATCTAGAACCGTAGCAGAGTTACTTTCATGTTAAATAGTTCATGTTAATGCACATTAACGTTACCTATTCGAGTAGAGATAAGAAGTTAGCTTTCCTCTTTTGACTACGATATATCATGCAAGCGAATAGCGCTCACTTCAGCAGCAAATTTAAAATAATTAAAGGGTTGTAAATCTCTGTCAAGACAGTTGGGTGACGTCAACATGTTGGAGATATACAAGATGAAAACTAAGCTGCCTCATATTGGTATTTTTTGGGTCTACAAGTCGACTGTACTTGCTAAAGCAATGCCTTTGAATAGTACAGAGCCTGATAGCCTTTCACTCTATGACAGTGACTTTAGCCATTTAGTAGAGTGGGAAGAGCATAGAATATACCTTCCGTGTTTTCCTGAGCTCATTGCTGTTGAATATCAAGAAGTCAGCAGGGGTAGAATAATCTACTCTGGAAACTCAAAGTTCTTTAAAATATATGCAGACAGAAAAGTGGTACAGAGCGTTGAGCTTCAAACCTTGGTATGTGATAAATTTAATCTAATACCGAGTCAATGCACTTGGAAGCTAGACAAGCATTACCGTATCTTTAGTTCATAAAAAGCTTACGAAAAAGTTAAAAAGTCGCTTTGTAAAGAATACGCAAGCAAATCATAAGGACATGACGTTGAATATATTTGAAGCAATAAACAATAGTATTTCTGACTTTGTAGAAAATCAAGAAAATAAAGCGCTCAAGAGAGGTACAGGCTCTTATTCGATACCGTTTAGAGGCTCTATCTTCGGGGAAATCGAGACAGCAAAAGTATTAAGTAAGCTCAATGCCGAATCAGTTGATGTAATTTGGTTAGGCTCAAATCCTAATGTTCCTGAATCTCTCGACGCTATTTTGTCTCCTTCCTCCCCTTCCCACTACGAGGGTTTTGTGCAACAAGCCATGAACGACAATTTCAGCGAAGCGTACAAAAATAGCGACGGTGCGAATGTACCATTGTGGGATCCTATTAACAAGCCAAACAAAAAGTGGCAATTCTACTCAGAGATATTCAACAAGCGGTTTGGTGAACACAAAACGCTCATGGCTAACATAGTGCTGTGGGGAAGTAAGGATTTTAAAAGCTTCACTTCTCAGTTGGCTAAATACGATAAAGCGCTTTTAGAGAGAGCTATTCAGTTTTCTTACGAGCTGAACAATCAGATAATCGAGTACTTCAAGCCAAAAGTTGTTCTTGTTCCCAAGAGCTCTAATAGCCCATCATCAAAGAATTGGCTACTACACTCTTCAAACTTAACAGACATACAGCATCACGAAGTGAGAGGTAAAGTAACGTTCAAGTTTTCAGTAGGTAGCCTGCAAAAAGGCGATTTTAAAACAACTGTAATATCAGCCCCCCACCCTTCATACACACCAAGAATTGGTCTTGAATTTAGAGAGTCTGCGCAAAACGCTATCTTCACAGTATTACAAAATTGCTGATACTTATTAATCTACTTCATAAACAAAAACTAATTTTGCATTTGTTAGCATCTTTAGTTGATGAGTTTATCGCACGAGAGTTACATGATAGAACTTAAGATTTTGGGATCCTTTATTACCGCTAGTGCAACTATTTTAGTAGCCTTAGCAACATATATATGGAAAATTCAGAGAGAAAAAAAAGAAAGTAATCGAACAATAATTTATTTACTCCTTGAGTTACGCAATGTATTTATCAATTCAGTAATTAATACAGATCGCGCGATTGACGGTTACTTGAAGCTGTATTTAGAGAAATTGAATGACCAAGCATTCTCGCCTAAAGATAAATCAGCATTCGAAGCAGAGCTACGAATTGCCCTTGAGAAAGCATTTAATTCGTTAATCATTGATATGAAGGAAGAACTGCGAGTAGATTTCTCCTCTCAGTTTGACAGCGCTATTTTAGAGCTTTCAAAACATGACCCAATACTTGCTTACCGATTGCAGAAAAACATAAAAATTGAAAAAACTTTCGAGGTAATAGAGAATCATCTAACGAGGACCAAAGATTGGGTCGATAACACTAACGAAGAAAATTTGCCTTCTTTTGAGAGTATTTCGCGAAGGTTAGAATCTAAATTGGTTGAAAAACTAGCTGGAGATCTTGAACAAGATATTCTCACCGTTGCTAGTAGTGATTCATTTTTAACTAAATTAAAATGCAAAAGGATCATTAGCAATAAGAACATAAATAGCATTTACGATTTTAGCGAGATCGGTCCCTATTTGGATGAATCTTTAATTACGGTCTTCGAAAACAGTAGTCAGAATATTTAAGACAACAAGGACGTTTATGTGTGTGATTCATAGAGATCGTTTCAACATAATACGACTCTAAGAACAAAGAAATTAGACAGCGACTCAAGTGGATTGAGCTTTACG
>DQKQ01000207.1 GCA_015660615.1 Flavobacteriales bacterium | reverse complement strand
ACCGAAAGACATGGTATGAACAATTAATGAGTAAAATGCTGTTGCTCTCAACCTTGTATATGCATTTTTTCATAGAACACAATCGAGGACACCACAAACACGTTTCTACAGACCAAGACCCCGCCTCAAGCAGATATAATGAAGGTATATACTCGTTTTTCTTAAGGAGTATCATGGGAGGCTGGAAGTCGGCATACCACCTTGAAGAAAAAAAATTAACTCTACAGAAAAAGCATGTGTGGAGCTGGCACAATGAAATGCTTAGATTTCAAATAATCCAAATTGCTTTAATCACAACGATCGCATTGGTCTTCGGGCTTGAAACTATGTTTTACTTTATAGCAGGTGCTACAATAGGCATCATTATACTTGAAACGGTAAACTATATAGAGCATTACGGTTTACGCCGAGCGAAAGTGGGCAATGGATTTGAAAGAACGAAACCCATACATTCTTGGAATTCTAACCACCCAATAGGCCGAATACTCTTGTTAGAGGTTACGCGTCATTCTGACCATCATTATATCGCTAGTAAGAAATACCAAACCCTGAAGCACTTCGATGATAGTCCTCAAATGCCAACAGGATATCCAGGAATGATGATACTCGCACTGTTCCCACCACTGTGGTTTCGTGTAATGAATAAACGTATCGAAAAATATGGCTCTATGCCAACTGAGCCTGCTCTGAAGCAACTCTAACCCAAAGGTGAGCCGCCGCTTCCTTTCTCACAGCTAAGATTCTTCCACAAGTGCAAATCGCCATAGGTCCATTGAGTGGAGCAACATGCTTTACTTCTACCTCCGACCCAACGCAACAACCCATCTGTACAAGCGCCATGACCTCTTCCGGGGTATCCACCCTTTCAATAATTCCGATCTCGTCGGGCTTAAGGTCACATAGTTTTTTTACATTCATGGCGCAAATTTAACTCATCACATCTTCCAAATCAATACCCTTTTTAAGTGATTTATTCGATGCTTACTCCAAACATCTAATTATAAATCAATCTAACACTACTTTGCTTCTTACCGCTTTATCAGAAGTGGATGCCTCTAGGGTATACACTCCTTTTGAAAAACAGCCTCATATCAATTTAATTAATCTTCTGTGTGCCACCTATAAATTCTACTCAACGATAAACTTATGCGTTTTTCCTTCTTGAGTTTTTACAGTGTAGAGTCCTTTTTCCCAGTCGCTTACATTTAAAACCCAACTTGAAACTACTCCTGTTTCCTCAATTAATTTTCCTATAGAATCGAACACTTGTAGAGTCGACTTTGAATTTAATGTTATGGATAAGGTAGAGTTCGCTGGGTTCGGGAAGATCAAGACTGATACATCTGCTAATTCATCAACGATTGTCTCATTCTCATCGCATATACCATCACCGTCCTCATCATTAATGCACTCGCAATAACAATCATCTATGTAAAGACAATTTTCCTCATCGATATTGATGAAGAATACTGTGTAGGTGGCAGGGTCAAAAAAGCTACATTCACAGTCTACTGCAATGATTTCATATTCCAGACACGTATCGCAAATCCCGTCTGCGTCCAGATCGATGATACAATTCCCATCACAATCGTACCCCCATTCAGCATATTCACATGATCCATTATCTTCTGTTGCAGTAATGTCATAATTACAAGCTAAAGAATCCGTACACCCAGGAACAACTGCTAAAACTGTGATAGTTGCAACCATCCCAGATGCAGCATGACCGTATGTAGTACAATCATAGAAATAAACGCCAGGAATCGTAAACGTGTGCGTCCCCATACAAACGCCTTGTTCGGTGCCGTCAACAGTCGGTAGGGAAAATGATTCGGGGTTGTAAAACGGCATTCCAGTAATCGAACTTGTCACGCCATTTACATCGTGATATCCACCATAGTTCACCCAGCCCACTGTCGTTTCGACATCAACAATTAAAGCTGCAGGAGAAAAAGCCATGCCTTCGGCTGAAATCTCAATGTCAGCACCTGGGCAGATATCTTGGCTGTAACTCACCGAAGAAGAAATAAGGAGGGTTAGTACTGTAGACACAAAATTTCTTTTAGAGGAGAATAAAATAGTAAAGTGATTCATTGTTTTTATTTCGTTGCCAATTTAAACTAAAGATTAAGTAAGTTACTTATAAAGTTTCACAAGCAACAAAATCCATCCACTTAGGAAACAGATACCGCCTATCGGGGTTACAATGCCCAGATAAGATAATTTGAATATTGCAATACTATAAAGAGAGCCCGAGAACAATAAAATACCCGCAACAAACAGATATGCAACATAGCTTAAATCTATCTTAAACTGTTTACTCAATGAACCGACAATAATTAATGCAAGACTGTGAAAAGCATGATACTCATTTCCTGTGTTAAAAACATCCATCTTATCAAAAATAACGCTCTCTAAAGCATGAGCTCCGAAAGCACCAACTATAATTGAAATACAGCAAAAGATGATGCCCAAATATATTATAACTCTATCACTCATTGTCTTGGATTTAAGACTTTCAAGGTAAGACTATTTTGATTTTTAGCCTTGTCATGTCCTCAAGCTTAATGAACACTTGAAACTATTCTTATTATCTTTCAGCACTCTTGGAGCTTT
>DQKQ01000229.1 GCA_015660615.1 Flavobacteriales bacterium | reverse complement strand
AGCTTACAACGCCATATTGTTCAATGGTTGAAGTGTCAACATTTAAAAGAGAACACTTCACATCGGTAGCATAGGCAACAATACCACCTCGAAAATAACGACTGGAGCCCGAAACGGAGCTAATCGCTTTCGCGATAGCTCCGCCCGTTAAACTCTCGGCTGTCCCGAGAGTAAAGTCAAAGTCTGAAAAATCAGTCAACTGCAAGTCTAATTACAGTGTGAGCTCCTGATTGAGAAATCTCTACAAGATAAACTCCAGATGCAAGGTCCGAAATATTTACTTGCTCTACCATAGAAGTTGTAGTCCAAGAGTATAAAATTCTACCATTTAAATCAATAATTTTTACATCATGAGCACCAGCTCTATCGATTACTAACTCTACATTAACAGCTGCTGGATTAGGATAAAGAGCCACATCGCCCTCAGAGAATGGTTCAGCAATTCCCACGTAATCCTCAAACTCGATATCTGCACAGTCTCCTAAATCAGCAACTGATACACGGAGGTGAACAATATCGTTCAAATCAACTGGGTCCAAGTCTCCACGAACATGAAGTCCTGGCTCGAAATCTCTTTGGTATATGATTTCAAGATTGTCAACTACATCAGGAGCTAAAGACCCGAAAACAGACTCATATCCGTCGAAGTCTAAATCCGGAGTTAAATCACATGCATCTTCAGTATTCCAAGTCGCACCATTGTCCATAGAGTTAACCACGTAAAGGTGGCGGTAGTTTTGAGAACCCGTAGTGTAATCCTCACGAATGGCAGAGTAAGTAACAAAAAGATTTCCATCTGCATCTGACCCCATGCTTGGTATTCCAGCGAGGTTTACGAAGTAGGCTGCAATGTCATCCTCTAAATCAAGGGTGCCGCTTTCATCAATATCATACGCGTATGCAATTGTTAAAGAGCTGTCAAGGCCATAACTCTGATTCCAATACTCTAATCCATTCGTTCCTGGGAAATAGCTGAAATTATCGTCAAGAGTATCTGCGTCCATGTAAAACATGCCTCCAAAAACAACATGAACCAAGCCGTTTTGGTCTATATGAACATCACCAGCTCCATCTGAATTTAGATACTCTTGGAATATTCCGTCATCGTTGAAGTCCTCACCTTCATCCTCAGGAAGTCCCATATCAATAACGTAATTATCTACAGGGAAATCAATAACAGGAGTGTACTCCCAGCTATCTCCATTGTCTTCAGATATCATCACGAATGTATCCATTAGATCATTAAATACTGCAAAAGCAACGACTCCATCACGAGCATGAATAGCATATGTATCTCCACTAAAACCGACAAAATTCGTTGTGTCTAGAGCTGGGAAAGTTGACTGCTCCCATGTAGCACCTGCATCTAAAGAGCGATAGTACATAAGTGCTCCGTCTTGGCCTTGGAATTCTAATCCGCCGTTACCTATAGGTGTTGAAATACCTAATACGTGAATAGTGTTTCCATCCACTCCGCTTGTAGCTGTTCGAGGCCAAAGAACTCCAAATGGACCATCCATTGGAATGCTAATCTCTGACCAATAATCATTACTTCCCATAGCCCGAGAAGTCATCAAAAATGGAGTATCTATTCCTGGGTGAGTAACGCTGTACTCTGTACCAGAAGCAGTATGTCCTATAGAAGGCCAACCACATCGAACGCTCTCAATCCTCTCATACGGTTGTTCGTCCCAATTCTCACCATCGAAAAAGTTGTAACCTGTTCCGCGGTCAGGGAACGAGCCTGTCTCCAGACTCATAATCCATCCAGCACTTATTGCATCGCCAGAGCCCACAAGTCTATCGTCGATAGCCGCATTTGTCTGAAGATCATACTGAGTAAGTCCTATTATTTGTCGTTGGACTACCAAAGAGCGAGATTGAATATTTTCAATCTGACCTATTTGTCCTTCTTCTGAGAAAGGCATTAAAGGAATCTCATTAAAACCATCTACTGCAATCGTAGGCATAGGTTTTGCAATCCTTGCCTCAACAGGCACTTGGGGGACATCGCTTAAAGAAAAGGAAGGAGCTGAAGCGTTTTGCTGGGCTAATAAAGGAGCCTGTAAACCGGCTGCTAAAAATAGCAGCGCTGAGGAAAAGAGTAAAGTTTGTTTCATAAATAAATTGTTAATCTGAATTTAGAAGTCCAAACTAATCAATTATCACCTCTATACCATAATTTATAGCATAAAAATTATATTTATAACCTTTTTAAGGTTGCAATAACTGTTTCACGCCCAGTCACCTTATCATCTAAATTTACAAGAATCTCGGCATCAAGGGGGAGGTATAAATCAATTCTAGAACCGAATTTTATGAACCCGACTTCCTCTCCTTTTACTAAAGTTTGTCCTGGCTGGATATAGTAGCGGATTCGGCGAGCTACAGCACCCGCAATTTGACGAAAAAGAACCTCACCACATTCGCCTTCTATTACAAAAGTCGTTCGTTCGTTTTGTATGCTACTCTTTGGATGCCAAGCCACAAGATATTTTCCTGAGTGGTATTTAACGTACTTAACAAGTCCAGTAATAGGACTCCACTGGCAATGAACATTCAATGGGCTCATAAAAACACTCACTTGAATACGTTCATCCTTGAAGTATTCTATCTCTTTTACCTTCTCAATTACTACGACTTTCCCATCACTTGGAGAGATCACGTCTCCGACACCTCCCAAAGGGATTCTATGAGGGATTCTAAAAAATTGAGCGAATAATATGAATACGATTGCAGAGCAAGATCCTACAATCCACATAGCTATTTCCGGAACCTCGAGATAGTATAACACAGCTAAAATCAAAGCTGAAACTACAAGTACCAAGCCCAATGGAATAAAACCTTCCCTATGTAATGTCATAAAATAAATGCTCTAAGTATTAATACTACAGGGGCCGCAATCAGAAGCCCATCAAACCTGTCTAAAATACCTCCATGCCCAGGCAACAAGGTCCCACTGTCTTTAACTTCGGCACGTCTTTTAAGTGCGCTTTGGACTATATCACCAAGAGTAGAGAGTATTCCAGTCAAAACTCCTAGCAAAGCACCTTCATTCCCCATCCAAAGCCACCCCACGAATGCTGCTCCTACAGCTCCGATAAACGCTCCTTCCCAAGACTTGTTAGGTGATACTTTCGGAGCAAGTCCTCTTTTAATAAACTTCTTTCCGAACACCCTTCCTCCAATATATGCAAATGTGTCATTCGCCCAAATCCAAGTTAAAAATGCCACAACATCCCATCCTCTATAATGCGGGATGAAACCCACCCAAGCATCAAAGGGTCGTCCCATCCCCCACAAAGACACTACAGCAATAGTGATTAGCAAATAACCAAGTGGAGATCCCTTTAACTTCTTGTACTCTTTTAACCCTTGTACTAAAACAACGGCCCATAAGATAGAAGCAGAGATTATATCAAAAGTCGTAGCGAAAACAACTATAGAAATGAAAACTACCCCCGTTAAGCTGCGAGTGATTAATTCATTCATAACTGCAAGAGGGCTTTGGCCTTTTCCTCAAAATCTTCTGGCACTAAAAGTTGGACTTCCATGGAAGCAAAACCAACTCCAGAGTAACTACTGTCTTGGCGATTCATAATTACACAAGGTATATCAGAATCAATAAGGACTTGCTTACGCATCTCTACCCCAGGGGCGAAAGAGTCAGAAAAAACAGCAACCCATCCGTTCATTATTCAGACTTAGGTTTCTTTTTAACCTTACGGACAGCTTTAGGGATTTCTTCTATCAACTTAACTCCAACCTCTTCTTCTTTAAAAGGTCTTGGTCCTAAAATTCTCTCAACGTCAACTTTAAAAATCACCTCATCTTTAAGAAGAGCTTCAGCGAGTTCTGTCAGTTTATTCTTATTTAAATTTAGAATTTCTTGTGCCTTTGTGTAAGCCTGTTCTATAACTTTACTCACTTCCTCATCAATTATACGAGCTGTAGCTTCAGAATATGGTTTTGTAAAAGACTGTTCTCCTCTAGAGTCGTAATAACTGACATTACCAATCTTGGCATTCAGACCGTAAACTGTAACCATTGCCTGGGCTTGCTTCGTTACTTTCTCAAGATCACTTAACGCTCCAGTGGAAATTTTATTGAATATTATTTTTTCAGCTGCACGTCCGCCCATTGCTGCACACATTTCATGAAAAATCTGGTCTGTTGTAGTAATCTGGCGTTCATGTGGTAGATACCAAG
This sequence comes from Flavobacteriales bacterium, assembly GCA_015660615.1. Classification (GTDB taxonomy): domain Bacteria; phylum Bacteroidota; class Bacteroidia; order Flavobacteriales_D; family Sanyastnellaceae; genus UBA974. The sequence goes on along the minus strand of DQKQ01000229.1, from coordinate 3,362 downwards.
CAGCTCCAAGACTCTTACCCCTGGGAATTATACTCACTTTCATAAGTGGAGAAGCATATTTCAGTAACCAACTAACAATGGCATGACCTGCTTCGTGGAAGGCTATAGTCTTCTTTTCTGTATCAGAAATCACACGAGATCTCTTCTCTAAACCTCCAACAATCCTATCAACAGCTTCGTTGAAATCCGTATGACTCACTGCATTTTTTCTTTTCCTAGCAGCAAATAAAGCCGCCTCATTACACACGTTAGCAATATCAGCACCAGTAAATCCAGGAGTTTGCTTAGACAGGAGGTCTATATCAATTGTCTTATCAGTTTTAATAGGTTTTAAATGAACTTTGAAAATTGCCTTGCGCTCATTAATATCCGGCATATCCACATAAATTTGTCTATCGAAACGCCCAGCTCTAAGAAGAGCCTTATCTAATACGTCTGCTCTATTTGTAGCGGCTATGATAATAACTCCACTGTTAGAACCAAACCCATCCATCTCAGTTAGTAACTGATTTAATGTGTTTTCTCTTTCGTCATTTGAGCTAAAACTTGCATTTTTCCCACGAGCTCTACCTATTGCATCGATTTCATCAATGAAGATGATCGACGGAGCTTTTTCTTTAGCTTGCTTAAATAGGTCACGTACTCTTGAAGCACCTACACCTACAAACATCTCAACAAAATCTGAACCACTTAAACTGAAAAAAGGAACCTTAGCCTCACCTGCAACAGCCTTAGCTAATAATGTTTTTCCCGTTCCTGGAGGCCCTACAAGAAGTGCTCCTTTAGGAATCTTAGCTCCCAACTTAGTGTACTTTGAGGGTTTCATAAGGAAATCTACAATCTCTTCCAGCTCCTCTTTTGCCTCATCTACACCTGCTACATCTTTAAATGTAATGTCAGTTGCGTCTCCCTTTTCGTGAAGCTTCGCTTTTGACTTTCCTATGCTGAAAATTTGATTACCCGCAGAACCTCCTCCACTCATTCGCTTCATAATGAACATCCAAACCACTATCATTATCACTAGGAAGAAAATCCATGAGAACATCTGTCGTCCCCATTCATTTACTGGCTCATACTTAGAATTTATATTGTTTAAATCCGTCAGCTGCTTGTAATCTTCTGTATAACTATCTCCTGGAGGCATTGAAAACCAAACATCAGGACCAGCATACAGCCCCATAATCCCTTTTGAATCTTGATCACTTGAACCTACTAAATCTTCTTTCGCTGATTCAGTTAAAAACACCTTGTACACATGATCATCATGTATCACGTGGTCTACATCACCTTCCTCTACATAAGATTTAAAATCTGAAAACTGAATCTCACTACCTCCACCATCGGAGTTGAGCATAATCATTCCTAGCAACAACAACCCCACAACAGCATAAATCCAATAAAAGTTTACACTTTTACCAGAATCTTTCTTAGGGATAGACGACTTAGATGTCGACTTTTTCTTAGCTGTTGGCTTTTTACTAGTTGAAGGTTTTTTCGTATTCTCACTCATACTTCCGCATTGTTTACTAATTCTTGCTCGGCATATTCATGTTTTGTAATATTCGCATCACCCCACAACTCCTCTAAAGCAAATCTACTCCTTGCGTCCTTGTGAAAAACGTGAACTACAATATCAAAATAATCAACAATAGCCCAAACACCCGTTCTTAACCCCTGCACGCTAACTGGCTTTTCACCTAAAGCTTCAAAAACAACTTTTTCAACTGAAGCAGTTAATGCTTCCACTTGAGTATGGCTATTACCATGGGAAATAATAAAATAAGAGGCAATAGAATTATGAATCTCACGTAAATCAATAATAGAGATTTCGTGACCTTTAACATCCTCGAGACCCTTAACAACAGCGTCTAGCAGAATATCAGAGTCGGTAACAGTCGGTTTTTTCATGCAAAAATTTGAGGCTACGAAGTTACTACTTTTGCAAGTGATGACACCCGATATAGTAAACATTAGCAAAATAATAACTAACAGAGGAATCTATCCGCTTCTCAGGCTCACAACTGTAAGTAGTACAAATGATTACGCTATTGAATTATTACGTAAACCTGACACTCCCTCTGAACTGATTATTGTTGCTGAGCATCAAACAATGGGCAAAGGCCAGATGGGAAGAAGATGGCACACCTCCCCTGGTAACAATCTAAATCTTAGCTATATAATAAAAAACATAACATATGCACCTTCCATTTTCAATATGGCAATTGCGTTAGGCGTACTAGATGGAATAAGAAATTTTCCGTTTATAGAGGGGATTAAAGAGGCGGATTTTAATATAAAATGGCCAAACGATATCGTCTTAATTGAAGATACAGGAGTTAGAAAAATTGCTGGAATTCTCATCGAAAATTCTTGGCGTGGAGAAACTCAGACTGCATCAATTGTCGGTGTAGGTGTTAATTTAGACACTAAATTTTCAAAAGAACAAGTTTCTGGTTTCAATTTAATGCCAGGTAATCTAAATGATTACCTCAGTGAAAATATTTCAGCTCTAAATTCAGAGCTCCCCATAATCAACTCTATTCAAAATAGAATCCACATGCTTTCAACTGAAAGGGGCGACGAAATAATTCTTACAGATTTTAACAAAGAGCTCTTTGGGCTAAATACTGAACGCCTCTATACAATTAACAACAAGCCGTTCAAAGGAACTTTACTTGGGGTAGGAAAAGATGGGCTAGGGGTGTTTTCTGAGATAGATAGAGATAACATAAAGGTGCAGTCTTCAAATGTTGTTTGGTCTTTTATGGGGGAAGTGTAACTCGAATAAAACAGTTACAACACAGGGAACTTCTGCTTCATACCCTCAGCCAATTCTTCGAATAAACTCTTTAAAGCTGGCTCAACCATCATTTTAGTGAAGGGATTTAAATCAGCATCACTTCTAACTCTGCAAGAAATACCATCTACGTGCGTCACGGCGACGGCCTCTAAACTGAATTTAACGGGGGTTGGCGATACCGTGTTTAATTTAATGAGCACGTTTTCTGCTAACTCTGACAAATCTTTTTCAAGGTGAATGGAAACTCCTCCCTTTACTTTAAAAGAGCATTTATCACCATTGGATGTGAAATCTTTTACAGCACCTTCTGGAAGTAATTTACCTAATCTTGATAAGTCGTTGATCTCATCTTTTAAATCTTCAATCGAAATACCTAAGATTACTTCTGGACCTTCAAATGCCATCATATTACTATAAATTTAAAGTTGTTTTTCACTCCATGCAACAGGGTCGATGGTCCAAGAGTATAACTGTGATTTTTGGTCTTCAGTAATGTAATTAGACTCCGTAGCAACCTCTAACATCGTCGGGTAGTCAGTAAGAGTAAAAAATGGACACTTCT
>DQKQ01000125.1 GCA_015660615.1 Flavobacteriales bacterium | reverse complement strand
TTACTTTGAGTATGCAATTCAGTGATTTATCAGATGCAGGAGCTGCTGTAAATTAATGGATATTAGAATAGGATATGGATATGACGTTCACCGTTTAGAGCAGGGTGAAGAGCTGTGGATTGGGGGTGTTCTATTTCCACACAAAAAAGGAGCTGTGGGTCATTCAGATGCAGACGTGCTACTTCATGCAATTTGTGATGCTATGTTTGGCGCACTAGCGATGAGGGATATAGGGTATCATTTCCCTGATACAGACCGTGCTTACAAAGGCATTGATAGTAAAAGATTGCTCATAGAAAGTTGGGGAAAAGTTTCAGAAAAGGGTTGGAATATAGGAAACCTAGACACAACGATTTGTCTTCAATCACCTAAGCTTTCACCGTCTATAGATGCTATGAGAGAAGTAATCGCTGAAATACTTAGCATTAATATTGATAAAGTTAGTATTAAAGCAACGACTACAGAAAAATTAGGGTTCGTTGGAACAGAAGATGGGATCAGTGCCCACGCAGTAATTCTTTTAAATAAGAAAGATTAATCCTTAGATAGATTAGGCTGAATTGTCCTCGAAATGGTCTGGCTGTAAGTCTTCGTAGAAATGAACTCGGATAACAGCCGCATCTCTTAATAAGTCAAGCTTTCCGATTTCAATTGAGTGAATATCCACACCTGTTCTTTCTTCTAAATCCTGTTTTAGTTCATCCCTTCTTCCAGCGTGAATCAGATCAACTCTATCGTAAATAACTATTTTAGTGGTAAGGTGCTTTACAAACCACAGGCGTTCTAAAACAAAAGCCAGCCCCCAAATCCCAATATTAGCTACCGCAATGATACCCCAGTCAGTGGCTTGAGGAGCTAGAGCATTGATGACTGAAAGTGTGATAACAATAAATAGGTAGGACATTTCCCTGATAGGAATAGCGTCAGTTCTATATCGGATGATGCTGAATATGGCAAATAATCCTAGAGCGAATCCCATCTCGATATCTACGCCATTAAGAAGCGTGCAAAGGAAGAAGACAGAAGTGGAGACAAGCATAAAAGTAAATACGTAGTCACGGCGCTTAGATGCGAGGTGGTATATCATTCTTACAACGACTAAACTTGAAATTAAGTTAGCGCTGAACCCTATTAAAAGAGCGGTTAATGATGAGATTTCTGCAGAGATCATATTATTTTATTGCTTTTGTAGCTCGACTTAGAACTTTGAGTTTTGAAAGGTACGTACGAGGAGATAAACTATCGTCAGAAGAAAGACGACCAAGTACATATTTGCTGATTTTAATTATTCTACCTAATTGAGTTGTTCGCTCAGGCATGCTTCTGAGAAATACAAACAAAGGAGACCTCCTGTCAGTTTCTACTTGTTTTAATTCTACAACAATGAGTCCTTTAAGTGGATTGGAAATTTCTCCTTGAATAGTAGTATAGGTTAAGTCTGTGTCTAATGTTATTCTCTCACATCTATTCAATTGGGCTAAAGTAAAACGTGAGTAGCTTATGTATAAAACGGGACTTAGCCCAGAGGCGAAGGGGACTCGTTCGGAAAGAAAACGCTTCTCAGAATCAGTTAATGGAGAATCCCATTTTTCAGAAGTTCGTTGTACTCTCATCTTGATTGTGCGCCCGTGAACATTTTTCTTTTTTATTTCCAGGAAGCAAATGTTAGAATTTACATATGATCTTATCCTGACTTTATATTTATTCTTCCTCTCTCTAATGTGGTCATTAAGACAGATGTTTTCAGGTGTGTCGAAATACAGATTGGTGTACTCAAATTGCCTGTTGCCATTTATCTCGAGAATCTTGTAGTCTTTGTCGAGTGATTTAGCGAGGGGGTCGCACCAATTGTTTGGTATAAGAAATTTCTTATCCCGCCTATCCATTAAAGCAACAGATTCTAGCCCTTTAAGGTTTATAGATTTATATGAAGAAAAATAGTTTTTGATTGCGACGACGAATTATTCTTGTTGTGAGAGCTTGCAAATGTACAAACGTTATATTTGCCTGATTATTTTAAGGTGATAATTAAAAGCTGATGGCTAAGAAGAAAGTTACAAAGCTTCCTCATTCTGAGGATGTGTACCGAAAGTGGTACAAAGACATGTACCTCATGCGTAAGTTTGAGGAGAAAAGTGGACAGCTATACATCCAACAAAAGATAGGAGGATTCTGCCATTTATACATAGGCCAGGAGGCTGTGCTATCAGGCATGCAAGAAGCTTTGAGACCCACGGATAAGGTTATTACAGCTTACCGTGATCATGCGCATCCGTTAGTTTTAGGCACCGATCCGAATATTGTGATGGCGGAGCTTTTCGGTAAAGCTACCGGAAGTTCTAAAGGGAAGGGGGGATCTATGCACATGTTCGATAAGGAAAAAAATCTTTTTGGGGGGCATGGTATTGTTGGTGGCCAAATAGGTCTCGGAGCCGGAATCGCATTTGCAGATAAATACCGCGGTGAAGATCACGTAACCATCTGTTTTATGGGTGATGGAGCATCGCGTCAAGGTATTCTCCATGAGACATTTAACATGTCTATGATTTGGAAACTCCCTGTAATTTTCGTTATTGAGAATAACAAATACTCTATGGGCACGAGCGTAGAGCGTACGACTAACGTCCACGATCTCTCGAAGATGGGAGATAGCTATGAGATGCCCTCTGAGACAGTCGATGGGATGAGCCCGGAAGATGTTTGTGCATCTATTCAACGCGCTGCGGAAAGAGGACGAAATGGAGAAGGGCCTACACTTTTAAATATTGAGACTTACCGATATAAAGGTCACTCGATGTCAGATCCTCAAAAGTACAGAACGAAAGACGAGGTTGATTCTTTCAAAAATCGCGATCCCATTAGTTATGTTCGTGGAGTACTTTTAGAACAGAAGTGGATGAGCGAAGCTGAGCTTAAAAAAGTTGAGGCTGACGTGAAAAAAGTTGTTGAGAAAGCTGTACAGTTTGCGGAAGAAAGCCCCAAGCCAGAAGCTCATGAGTTATACGAGGACGTATATACTCAGGAAGATTACCCCTTTGTAAAAGACTAATTACCGATTTAAAAGAACCAGACCATGGCTGAGATTGTACGTATGCCAAAATTAAGTGATACGATGACAGAAGGAGTCGTTGCAGCTTGGCATAAAAAAGTAGGTGATGAGGTTGAGAGCGGAGAGCTTTTAGCTGAAATAGAGACAGACAAAGCAACGATGGACTTTGAGTCTTTCCAAGACGGTATTCTTTTACATATAGGTGTTGAGACTGGGGCGACCGCTCCAGTTGACAGCATACTTTGTGTTCTAGGTGAGAAGGGAGAAGATATTAAGAGAATTTTAGCAGATGCTGAAAAAAACGTTATTATTAAAGATAAAGAGTCTGTCCCAGCTCCTTCAGCAGCACCTGCTCCAGTTGCGGCATTAGATACGGTCTCTCCTGTGACACCACCATCACCACCTTTAGCTACAAATGTTCGAGTGGTTGCATCACCACTTGCGAAAAAGCTAGCTGATAAACTAGGTCTGTCTTTAGATAGAATTCCTGGTTCAGGAGAAGGAGGTCGCGTTGTTAAGCGCGATGTAGAGAACTTTAAAATGGCCGGGGCAACAGGTATGCCTGTTATGACTCAGGAGAAGTTTACTGAAGTAGGTGTTAGTCAAATGCGTAAAACCATTGCTCGTCGCTTAGCTGAAAGTAAGTTCACAGCACCTCATTTCTATTTGTCTATTTCTATAGATATGTCGAATGCAATGCAAGCTCGTAACGCAATAAATGATCAAGGACTTTACAAGGTCTCTTTTAACGACATGGTTGTAAAGGCAACTGCTGTAGCTCTTCGCAAGCACCCTGCCGTGAATAGTAGTTGGTTAGAAGATAGAATTCGCTACAATGAGCATGTAAATATCGGGGTAGCTGTAGCTGTAGAAGATGGCCTTTTAGTGCCGGTTGTAAGATTTGCCGATGGCAAGTCTTTTGCCACGATAGGTGAAGAAGTTAGAGATTTTGCAAGTAGAGCTAAAGCAAAGACTTTAGAACCAACCGATTGGGAGGGGTCAACCTTTACTATTTCTAATCTTGGGATGTTCGGTATAGAAAACTTCACAGCTATAATTAATCCACCTGATGCATGCATTCTAGCTATAGGAGGTATAAGTAATGTGCCCGTTGTGAAGCATGACGAAGTGGTGCCTGGTCACGTTATGAAAGTGACTTTAAGCTGTGATCACAGAGTGGTCGATGGTGCTACAGGAGCGGCATTCCTTCAGGAATTCAAGAACTTACTTGAAAATCCTGTTCTTATGCTCGTCTAACTACGCTTTTGAGAGGTAGATTGCATTAGCCGCACTCAGTGCAATTACAGCGATGTCAATAAATCTTGATTCACCCATAGCATATCTTAAGGGAGTTGGGCCTAAACGGGCTGAACTTCTAAAGGAGGAGTTGGGTATTTTCACAGTATTTGATTTGGTACAGCATCTGCCATTTAGGTACGAGGATAGGTCCATTTTCTACAGTATTTCTGACATCGAAGTCGAGTCTACGGCTTTTCAATTTCGTGGGAAGATTGTTAAAAAGGCACTTTTGGGTGGAAAACGTGCTAGCCGATTGGTGGCAGTGTTTAATGATGGGGAGGATAGTCTTGAGCTTGTTTGGTTTAAAGGAGCGAACAGAATATTGAAACAATTGCCTTTAAATGTAGAGGTGGTCGTCTATGGTAAACCTTCAAATTATGGGGGTAAATGGCAATTAGCTCACCCTGAGATTGAAATGGTTGAGGCGTATGAGAATAGGAGGGGTGGGGGATTTTATCCTGTATATTCAACTACGGAAAAGTTATCGTCTAGGGGACTCAATAGTGCTGGAGTAGCGAGATTAATAAGGGTAGCTATCGAAGCAGTGAAAGGAGATATAGGTGAAACCCTGCCAGATCATTTACTGTCAGAATTACGTCTACCGAAGCGAAGAGAAGCTTTTGAGGAAGTTCACTCGCCGAGCTCTCCATTAGAGGCTGACAAAGCACTAAAGAGATTGAGGTTCGAAGAGTTGCTATATCTTCAGTTGGTATTGTTGCAGCATAAAAAGACGGTTACTGTTGATTTGCAGGGAGTGAAATTCGGGCAAGTTGGGGAGATGTTTAATGAGTTCTTTAGTAAACACTTACAGTTTGAACTTACAGGAGCCCAAAAGCGAGTGCTTAGAGAAATTAGAGCTGACATGAATACGGGGCACCACATGAATAGGCTGTTGCAGGGAGATGTGGGTAGTGGGAAAACTATTGTCGCTTTGATGTCTGCTTTACTGGCTATTGATAATGGATTTCAGGCTTGCATTATGGCGCCGACTGAAATACTAGCACGGCAACATGCAGAGGGTATAAGCGATCTTTTGAAGGAGATGGATATTAGGGTTGAGATCATAACAGGGTCAACTAAAAAAAAGGATAGAACACCTATTTTAGAAGGACTTGCTGATGGAAGTGTGGATTTGTTAATTGGGACTCATGCGTTAATTGAACCTTCTGTGGTTTTTAAAAACCTGGGATTTGCAGTCATAGATGAACAACATCGGTTTGGGGTGGCGCAGAGGTCCAAGCTTTGGGCTAAGGCCAATCCCCCACCACATGTCTTGGTGATGACTGCAACACCTATTCCTAGAACCCTTGCCATGACAGCTTACGGGGATTTAGACACGAGTGTTTTGGATGAATTACCGCCGGGAAGAAAGGAGATTAAAACCGTCCACAGGACGGATGCAGGTAGATTAAAGGTTATGGCGTTCGTTGAAAAACAAATTACAGAAGGCAGGCAGGTTTACATGGTTTTTCCACTTATTGAAGAGAGTGCAACCATGGATTACAAGGATCTTATGGATGGTTATGAGAGTGTTTCGAGGCGATTCCCTCTTCCTAAGTATAGAATCGGTATAGTGCACGGAAAGATGAAACCGGCTGATAAAGATATTGAAATGAAGAGATTCGTTAGTGGCGAATCGCAGATTTTAGTAGCCACTACAGTAATCGAGGTGGGGGTGAATGTTTCTAATGCAACACTTATGATTATTGAGAGTTCCGAGCGTTTCGGTTTAAGCCAAATGCACCAGCTCCGCGGGCGCGTCGGACGTGGAGGCGATCAAAGTTATTGCATACTTATGACTAAGGATGAGTTCAGTAAGGAGGCTAGACGAAGGCTTGAAACTATGTGCAGGACTAACGATGGTTTCGTAATTGCCGAGGTGGATATGGAAATTAGAGGACCTGGGGATATTTTAGGAACCCAACAAAGTGGATTGCCAGATTTGAAGATGGCAGATTTACTAAGAGATAGAGATTTAATGACCACAGCGAGGTATATGGCTCAAAGAGTTTTAGAGGATGATCCATCCATTGAGCTTCCTATCCACAAGACTCTACGAGTAAATTTAGATAGAATTAAAAAAGACAGACCTAATTGGAGTAGGATTTCTTAAAGATTGTGTGAACTTAGAAGCATGAAAGTTCTACCCATTTTCTCGGTACTACTTGCAGCAGGTGCGGCTTGGTTTTATTTATTCGGTTCTACCTCTGAAGGAGGAGAAGTAGAGGCTCCAACGGAGTATGCTTCGGACTTTTGGGATGTTTGGGAGAGGTGGGAGAGTGAGAATGGAGAAGTGACATATAGATTTTCCACCCCCAACAAAGAAGTATTTCACATAGCAAATAAGAATAATATTAACAGTGTTGAAGGGTATAGTGTCGGTGAAATGGAAGTCAAGCCTTACCGAGGAGGGTATTTAGTTGGGACATTAAGATCTTTAGAAAATTGGGTGGATGAGCCTGGTGAGATGTCAGAAAAGTGGTCTGTTTCGAGTGAGAAGTATATTACTTTAGAGAATCTTAAAGATGGCAGATTTAAACTTCTATCTGGCAATAATAAAATTATTATTTGGATAAATTCATTCGATGAACCTGAGATTATCGATGGATTTTCGGAATACTTGTTAGATGATAGAATTGTGTATACTCGTTTAGAAGTTGAGGAGGTTATAGAGGAAGTTTATAATCCTGTGTCTCATGTGATAGCTCAAGGTATTTTAGGGGTGACGCGGAATCATAGAAATGGAAGCGACTTAGATATTGTTTGGAATGAAGATTTAAATGCGGTCCAGGCAATGGGGAGTGGGGGTGAGGTGGTTTGGTCTAAAATTTTAGAAAACGGAGTAGAGCCGATAGGGATGTCATTCGAAGTTGATTTATACGGGAATAATAAGTACCAAACAGCCTTTGCCGTAGCCAGCGCCATCTTCTTAGTGGATGTATTAGGCAATAACGTATCGGGATTTCCATATAAAGAGAACGGAATTACCAGTTTTGCAGTTTTTGACTACGATCACAATGACAAGTTTAGATTCTTGGTGGCGACAGATGCAGGCCGTCTTTACAATCTTAGAGGTGAGGGTCAGAATACTCCTGGGTGGAATTTTAAAGTCCTAAGCAATGGGGTTAGCATACAGCAATTATCTCATCTCAGAGTAGGCCAAAGCGATTACATTTACGCAGGGTGCAGTGATGGGAGTGTCAGACTTCTAAGGAGAAATGGTCAGCTTCGGGGATCTACGTCAGTAAGAGTTAATCCCACTTTCGCTCCTGCCATCAGGTTGTCTAGTACAATAGGAAAATCCGCAGTGCTGTTTATTGATGAACAAGGCTGGGTTCAGGAACTAACCTTTGCAGACGCAAAATATGTAGGTATGTCGGGGCTTACTAAAGCAGATAAAGTTTCACTTATTGACATGGACGGAGATGGAGTGGAGGAAGTGGTTACAGAGTTAAACGGCGTTAGATCTGTATTTAACTCTAGAAATGAAAAAATCAACTAACCTAAATCGACGAATTATTTTTAGTCCTTTAGGATGCTTCTGCTAATAACGATTTTCTGAATCTCACTCGTTCCTTCGTAAATCTGAGTTATTTTTGCATCGCGCATTAGACGCTCTACATGGTATTCTTTCACGAATCCATAACCACCATGGATTTGGACTGCTTCGATGGTTTGTTGCATAGCAACTTCAGAAGCGTATAGCTTAGCCATACTGGAAGCAATGTCGTAATTCTCTCCAGCATCTTTAATTGCAGCAGCTTTGTAAACTAACAGCCTAGCGCACTCAATTTGAGTAGCCATATCTGCAAGTTTAAATCCGATTGCTTGATGCTTGTAAATCTCTTTACCGAATGTTTTTCGTTCTTTAGAATAAGCGAGAGCGAGATCGAATGCTCCAGCAGCAATTCCAAGTGCTTGAGCCGCTATCCCTATACGTCCACCTGCAAGAGTTTTCATAGCTAACTTAAATCCGAACCCATCTTCTCCTATTCGATTTTCCTTAGGCACTTTTACGTCTTGAAACATCAAAGTGTGAGTGTCAGAACCTCTGATTCCGAGCTTATCTTCTTTTGCACCGACAACGAATCCAGGCATATCCTTCTCAAGAATAAGAGCGTTTATCCCCTTATGCCCTTTCTCAACATCAGTCTGAGCAATGACAATGTAAGTTGAAGCCGACCCTCCGTTTGTGATCCAGTTCTTCGTTCCATTTACGAGGTAGTGATCCCCCATATCTATGGCTGTAGTTCTCTGTGATGTCGCGTCTGATCCCGCTTCTGGCTCACTCAAGCAGAAAGCTCCGATTTTTTGTCCGCTTGCAAGTGGAGTCAGAAACTTTTCCTTTTGTTCCTCAGTCCCGTATTCTTCAAGACCGTAACAAACTAGAGAATTGTTTACGCTAATCACCACACTTGCGGAAGCGTCGATTTTACTAATCTCTTCCATAGCTAATACATAGCTTATGGTATCCATTCCTGACCCTCCGTATTTGGGATTCACCATTATACCCATAAATCCAAGCTCACCAAGTTGTTTTATCTCCTCCGTAGGGAACTTTTGTTCTCTATCTCGTTCGATTACACCTGATTTAAGTATATTTCGTGCAAAATCTCTTGCCGCATCACGTACAGCTATCTGTTCTTCTGTAAGTTCGAAATTCATAATTCTACTAAATGGACTGCGAAGATACATTATCAAATTCCGAGAACCGGACATATACAGTAATAGGTTTAATGAGCGGTACATCCTTAGACGGTCTAGATGTTGCTATATGCGAATTCACTTGCGACTCGTCCTGGAGCGGACGAATACTTAAGTTTAAAGTGTTTAACTTCCCGGAAGGCTTACGCTCTTCTCTAAAAAACAGTATGATTTTAACCGCTGAGGAGTTGTGGAAATTAGATAAGAGTTGGGCTCATTTCGCTGCTGAGTGCGTTTCTAAAACTTCACAAGAATTACTTCCCCGAGTTCAGTTACTATCTTCCCATGGACATACCGTGTTCCATAATCCTAAAGATGGTTATTCAGTACAAATTGGTTCCGGCGCTGTCTTAGCCGCTCAAACAAACCTCCCAGTTGTATGTGATTTACGAAGCCTTGATATAGCTTATGGTGGTCAGGGTGCGCCACTTGTTCCCTTAGTAGATTCAATATTATTTTCAGAATATATAGCTTGTCTGAACCTTGGTGGTTTTGCAAATATCTCTGTCCTACCCAAAGCTTGGGACATTGGAGTATGCAATAACCTTCTCAACATGTTAGCGCGTGAAAAAGGCGTTGAATACGATGCTGAAGGTAGTATCGCTAAATCAGGAGAAATAATTGATGATTTGCTCGATAAAATGTTGTCTATTTCATATCACATACTTCCTCCACCTAAAAGTATAGGAGTGGAATGGATGCATAAAGAGCTATACCATTTACTTGAGAATGTAGCAGATCACCCTCTTGAAGATAGGATGAGGACAGCTGTTGAGTACATTGCTATATCCATTGTTAACGACTGTCCCAAAGCGGGAAAAATTTTAGTCACAGGAGGAGGAGCTTTTAATAGTTTTTTGATACAGAGATTGAACGAATTGGCCGATGGTGTTGAGTTTTATTTACCTGAATCTGATATAATAAATGGTAAGGAAGCTTTTGCCTTTGCTTTCCTAGGTCTTCTAAGATGGTTAGGTAAACCAAACGTTTTAAAGTCTACTACAGGGGCAAGTAAGGAGTCGTCAGGGGGAGCTGTTTGGCTGCCTTAGAATAGCTATCTTTGCAGCGCGAAACACAAGAATTACTTTCGATGAAAGATCTACTTAAAGCGTATGAAAACCGCAAGCCAGAAATAGTTTTCAGTTGGCAGGATAGTGAAACAGAGGCAAGGGGTTGGGTTGTGATCAATTCATTACGTGGAGGGGCTGCTGGCGGAGGAACACGTATGCACTTGGGAGTAGATAAAAGAGAGGTTGAGTCCCTAGCAAAAACTATGGAGGTTAAGTTTACAGTTTCTGGACCACAAATCGGTGGAGCTAAATCTGGAATTTGTTTCGATGGTAGCGATTCTCGGAAAAAAGGAGTTTTAGAGCGTTGGTATACGGTTGTTACACCACTTCTAAAGCATTATTATGGAACAGGAGGCGATATAAATGTGGACGAAATCAACGAAGTCATCCCTATGACTGAGGCGAACGGGGTTTGGCATCCTCAGGAAGGAGTTTTTACGGGGCACTTTAAGCCTAATGAAGCTGAAAAAGTACGTCGAATTGGTAACCTTCGTCAGGGAGTTTCACAAATTATTGAGAATGTCACTATTTCTCCAGATATTAATAGAAAGTATAGAGTAGCAGATCTAATAACTGGTTATGGTGTTTCTGAATCAGTTCGTCACTACTACAATATATACGGTGGAAATGTAAAAGATAAACGTGTGATTATTCAGGGATGGGGTAATGTTGGTGCTGCTGCTGCTTATTATCTAACACAAGCTGGGGCAAAAGTTGTGGGTATTATTGATAGGGTTGGCGGTTTGATAAATTCTGATGGCATGGAACCTCATGCTGTAGCTGATTTGTTTTTCAACAAACGACATAATGAACTTGTTGCATATGACTTAATTTCATACGAAGAGATAAATGATAAGATTTGGGATATAGAAGCAGATGTATTTTTACCATGTGCCACTTCTAGATTAATAACAAATGAACAGGTTGATAGAATGATTGCAGCTGGAGTCTCAGTTATCTCATCAGGTGCAAATGTGCCATTCGCAGATAAAGAGATTTTCTATGGATCGATTGCAGAAACGGTTGATAAAAAAATATCTTTAATACCTGATTTTATTGCAAACTGTGGAATGGCAAGAGTTTTCGCTTATTTAATGAGCGATTCAAATGCTGATATGTCTGACGAAGCTATTTTCAGAGATACTTCAGAAACTATTTGTAGAGCTTTAGAAGCGACTCACGAAAAGCGTCAGGAAACAAATTTATTAACAGCCACAGCATTGGGTATTGCACTTAAAACACTAGGATAACATAGAATAAAATGGAATATATTTTACTTGCCGTATTCGTGTTAGGTTATCTAGGGATTGCTCTTGAACACAGTATAAAAATTGATAAAGCTGCTTCTGCATTATTAACCGGAACAATCCTTTGGGGATTATTCGTCTTAGGCATTCAAGAAATACCCCCTCACCTATCTGAAATGTTTGCTGATTTTGCTGCAGAAAGCCCAGGTGGTCATGGGTCTTTGAGCACTTTCTATGAGCACCGTCTTATGCATCACATGCAGGATATTTCAAGTATTTTATTTTTTCTTCTTGGAGCCATGACCATTGTTGAGTTAGTTGATGCTCACGAGGGGTTCCGCGTAATAACAGATAAGATTAATACCAGGAGTAAAGTGAAATTAATGTGGATTATCTGCATTCTAACCTTCTTCTTTTCTGCTGTCCTCGATAACCTCACAACTTCCATCGTTATGATTTCTCTTCTGAGAAAGCTTGTAGATGATAAGGAAACGAGATGGCTGTTTGCTGGGATGGTAGTGATTTCAGCTAACGCAGGTGGAGCGTGGTCTCCTATCGGTGACATTACAACTACGATGCTTTGGATTGGTGGCCAACTAAGCACCTCAGTAATCATAGTAAATCTTATTTTACCATCTCTTGTTGCAATGTTTGTTCCTCTTGCTGTATTGTCACTGCGATTAAAAGGCGAGGTGTCTCGTCCTGTTTATTACAACGAACCAGGTTTAGAACCCACAACTAAATTTGAGCGTAATATTGTATTTGCAGTAGGAGTAGGTGGTCTGTTATTTGTTCCGGTTTTTAAAACAGTTACTCACCTGCCGCCATTTATGGGGATGATGCTCTCTTTAGGGATGATTTGGTTAATTACAGAACGTCTTCATCACAAAAAAAATGTAGAACACAAATCACCACTTTCAGTGATAGGTGTTTTGCGAAAAATTGATACGGCGTCTGTGCTTTTTTTCCTTGGAATCCTTCTTGCTGTATCCGCTTTACAAGAAGCAGGTCATTTGATTTTAGCCGCTACTTCGCTGCGTGAAGCTTTAAATGATGTTTACCTAATAGATATGGCCATTGGTTTACTTTCAGCTATCGTTGACAATGTTCCTCTTGTTGCGGCATCTATGGGTATGTATGAAATTGTCCAACCGGGTATGGTTACAGATGATTGGTCAGCTGCCTTTGTACAAGATGGAGCGTTCTGGCAGTTCCTAGCTTATTGTGCTGGTACTGGAGGTTCCGCTTTAATAATAGGCTCGGCTGCTGGAGTAGCTGTTATGGGACTTGAGAGGATAGATTTTGTTTGGTATTTAAAGAATATAAGTTTACTTGCTATTCTTGGATATTTCGCCGGAGCAGGTGTGTATCTATTGATGTTTGCACTCTAGGAAGATCTTTGCCATTCTTCTTTGTTTTTAACCTTTCAACTTTGAAAACGAAAGTAAGTGTGTGTGTTGTGCGATACTAAATCTATGATCTTAGTCGTTTAGTTTAATTATAGCCTAAACGCAAGCAAATGCTCTCAAATATTTTATTACAAGTCAATACTGCTAAGGCAGTAACTGATGGTGTTACAGAGGTTGATGTAAATATTTTACAACTCCTGATGGAAGGAGGTTGGTATATAATGTTACCTCTCGCTCTAATGAGCATATTCGGTATGTACGTATATTTCGAGAGATACATGGCGATACGAAGAGCTGAAACAACATCTCCTGATTTTATGCAGCGCCTTAAAGACTACATCTCTCAAGGCCAACTGCCTTCAGCTAAAAACCTCTGTGCAGATAACGACACCCCGATGGCTAGAATGCTTGAGAAAGGTATTTCTCGTATAGGTAAACCACTTAGCGATATTTCTACAAGTATCGAAAATGTGGGGAAATTAGAGATTTACATTCTCGAAAAAAATATGAGCATCCTCGCAACGGTTGCAGGAGCTGCTCCCATGGTAGGAATGCTCGGTACTGTAATAGGAATGGTACACGTTTTCTTAGATATGGAGGCCGCAGGCACAGTTCAAGTTGCTGATATTTCATCGGGAACTAAGCAAGCTATGATTACTACAATAGTTGGTCTTATAGTGGGTATCCTAGCATATATGGCTTACAATCACTTGGTAGGAAAGGTATCTAAGGTGGTCCATAAAATGGAAGCGTCTTCTCTTGAGTTTATTGATATTCTTGAAGAGCCAGCAAGATAAACTTAGCTTCTATGAATTTATCTACTCGGAATAAAATTAGTGTGAATGCAGGAACGAGTTCTATGACGGACCTCGTTTTCCTCCTTCTCATTTTCTTCATCATAATCTCCACTCTTGTCAGCAACGGCGTAAATGTGGACTTGCCTTCAAGTAAGGGTACTACCTCCGTAACGTCTAATCTCACGGTGAGCATCAAAGCAGATGGCAGCTACTACCTTAACGGTTCTCCAAGTTCCATTAACCGTACGGATTTAGAACCCAAGCTCCAGGCTGAGATGGAGAAGCAGAATGAGAAGATTCTATATCTCCAAGTTGATCAGGCTGTTCCTACAGGCCAAACAGTAGAGCTTATAGGTCTCGCTAAAGCAAATCAATGGAAAGTAATGTTAGGCTCAAACCCTAAGAAGTAAGTGATGGGATTGATATGAATGAGAAGGCAAACATATTACACGAAAGCAATGAGAAGAAGCATAAGATTCGCGCCGGCGTGTTGACTGGCGTAATCTTTTCTGGAGTTCTATTGTTGTGTTTTTTTCTAATAGCCTTCACTATCCCTGATCCTCCACTTGGCGAGCAGTATGTCGCTGTAGGATTTGCCGATCTCGGCTCCGTAACCGATGCTGCAGGTACCACAGAGTCTGAAACCCCCTCCGAAGTAGTTGAGGAAGTCATTGAAGAAGTCGTAAGTTCACCTTCCATAACCGATCCTGTTGTCACAGAGGAAATCGTCACCCAAGAAATTTCGGAAATTTCCATACCAGTTCAACAAATAGAAGTCGAAGAGGAAAAGCCTGTAGTTGAGCCTGAGCTCGTTCGAGTTTCTGCAGCGGCGAATTTAATTCGATCTGACGCCGCATCTGGTGGAGGTGGTTCACAAGGGTCTTCTGAGGGAGTAGGTAATCAAGGCGACGAGGATGGTAAAATTGATGGTTCGGGTGTGGTTTCCGGTGATTCCTTCGATGCCTCTCTCAATGATGGCTCCCTTGTTAATGCCCCTCGACTTAAAGAAAAACCAAAGAAAAAAGGTGTTGTCAGAATTAATATCATTGTGGATTCTAATGGCAAAGTCCATTCTGCAAAATTCGATGGTGGATTAAATTCCACACTTTCCGATGACGAGCACATCCGTCTAGCACGTGAAGCTGCTATGTCCGCGACCTTCTCGCCTAACGCGTATATACCACGAAGATCTGGATTTATTACGATTCGATTCGAACTTGAGTAATCTCTATAAGGGGTCATGACTTATTTAGAAGCCGTAGATTTCCTTTTTACCAAGCTCCCGATGTTTCAACGTTCGGGGCCAGCAGCATACAAGGCAAACCTGGATGGTACTATAGCCGTTTGTAAACTCTTAGACAACCCTGAGAACGATCTTAAGTTTATTCATGTAGCTGGAACCAATGGCAAAGGCACAGTTTCACATATGGTCGCAGCAGTTTTACAAGAGGCGGGATATAAAACAGGACTTTTTACATCCCCTCATCTTGTAGATTTCCGTGAAAGGATTCGTCTCAATGGAGAAAAGATTCCTGAATCTAAAGTCGTTGATTTTGTAGAAAAGTATTCAGATACTTGGGGAGAGCCATCTTTTTTCGAGCTCACATTTGGGTTGGCCCTTCAGTATTTTAAGGACGAGTGTGCTGACATTGTAATCCTAGAAACAGGAATGGGCGGCAGACTTGATAGCACGAATACGATCCCCACAGCTGAAATTTGTGCCATTACGAACATTGGTCTAGATCATACACAGTTCTTAGGAGATGATATATCGAGTATCGCCATAGAAAAAGCTGGGATTATAAAAAACGAGGTGCCAGTCGTTTTAGGGAAGATGCGCCCAGAAGCTCAATCTGAAATACTCAAAGCGTCTCTAAGAAAAAGCTCAGAGATGCATTATGGTAGAATTGTACCAGAGAGTTTGAAAGATTTAGTGGATTCTCCATTTGAGTTTGAAAACATTGCTACAGCTGTTAAAATCATCGATGTTCTTAGAAGTAGAGGCTGGCTTATTACAAAAAAGTCAGAAAGAGCTGGCTTTCAAAACTACAAGAAACTAACGGGTCAATTGGGGAGATGGCAAATTATACCTCCAGCTGAAAATCTCTCAGAAATTCTAATAGATTGTGCTCATAATGTCGATGGAATGAGAGTGCTTTTGGATTACTTATCTCAACAGCACCCAGACACCCAGCTCCACATTGTATACGGAACGGTTGCAGATAAAAACCCGTGTAAAGTTCTTGAGTTAATTCCTAAAAACTCAGTCATGTATTGGTGTTCATCTAAGGTTGTACGCTCAATGGGTACAGAATGTTTACAAAACCATGGCCTAGAATCGGGACTATCGGGTGAAGTTTATAGCTCAGTTAATGAAGCAGTAACAGCAGCAAGGTTAGCTGTTAATTCTTTAAATTTAGAATTGGATGAACAGGCCAAGTCTATCGTTTGTGG
>DQKQ01000271.1 GCA_015660615.1 Flavobacteriales bacterium | reverse complement strand
GCCTTAGAAAAAGGAATAAATCCTGAAAGTAAAACAGATAGAACAAGTGGGGTAAATGTGATGCGCATCATATTATTATTTATATTGTGACGCAAATATATCTATAATCTACACACTAATATGATAGAATTTATATCTAAACCTTGGCCTTGGTACGTTGCCGGACCGGCCATCGGGCTTATGGTCCCTTTACTACTTATTGTGCTTAACAAATCCTTCGGGGTGAGTAGTTCGCTGAAGCATCTGTGTGCAATGTGTTCTATTTCTAAGGCTAATTATTTTAAGTACAATTGGAAAAAAGAGAGTTGGAATTTACTCTTTGTTTTCGGAATATTTCTCGGAGCTTTATTTGTAGCTGAGTATATTCCTACTAATGAGCTTGTGGGTATTTCTGATGCTACGGTTACAAAACTGAGTTCTTTAGGTATAAGCGATTTTACTGGCCTTATGCCTTCGCAAATATTCGGGTTCGATCATATTTCTAATACTGCTACTCTAATATCTGTGGTTCTCGGTGGTTTCCTTGTTGGATTCGGAACACGTTACGCTGGGGGATGTACATCGGGTCACGCTATTATGGGTCTTAGCATGTTGAACCTCGGCTCGCTTGTCGCTGTTGTCGGCTTTTTTATTGGTGGACTCGCTGTTAGTTGGTTCATTTTACCATTAATTCTTTCATCACTATGAGACATTTATACGCGGTGCTCCTCGGAGCTCTTTTCGGAGGAATACTTGTTAAAGCTGAAGTCCTTTCATGGTTCAGAATACAGGAAATGTTTTGGTTCCAAAGCTTTCATATGTACGGAATAATAGGAAGCGCTATTGTTGTAGGTGCAATTTCTCTGCAAATTATAAAGCGC
This sequence comes from Flavobacteriales bacterium, assembly GCA_015660615.1. Lineage (GTDB taxonomy): Bacteria > Bacteroidota > Bacteroidia > Flavobacteriales_D > Sanyastnellaceae > UBA974. Next base: position 6,869 of record DQKQ01000271.1, on the reverse strand, counting down.
CTTGAGGCCAAATCTATTTCAGGCGACCTGATCAATCCAGCTGATAAAAAGTTTAATAAAAAAGGGAACTTAATAGGCGGAATAATCTTTGGATGCGGTTGGGCTTTAACGGGCGCATGTCCGGGACCACTTTACGCTCTTGTTGGAAGCGGCTATGGAATTATTCTCGTATCAATCTTCTCCGCGATGCTCGGAGTTGTAGCTTACGGGATTCTAAAGGATAAACTTCCTCATTAAGCTCAACCTATTCACAATATGTCCCAAACTCGCTCAGTAATAAAAGTAGATCTCCAGTTTCCACTATACCATTTCCATTGAGGTCGGTTGGGCAGAAAACTTCGATTTCACAAGGTTCTGAATTGCCAACTCCGAATGAGTAAAGATCTCCAGCGACTCCACTTATGATTCCATCTATAATCCAACTAATTTCAAGAGGATTGTTTCCTTGCTCACTTACCTCAATATAATAACAACCTTCTTCGAGACAAATGGCTTCTAAAGATGTTGATCCTGAGCTTAAAGTTCCTGAGTATAGAACCGTTGAAGCATAGTCTAAAAGGGTGTACTCTGACCCTTCCCAACCATTGTCCCCGTAATCGTTAAGGATAAGAGAAACGCAGTTTTCTAAGCAACATGAGTCATCATCATCAGTTGCGTTTGGATTGTAGTTGCAAGCAGCGGGGTTAGTACAACCATCTAAAGATGCTCCGCAATTTCCAAACGTTCCATTAAAAGGAGAGCCGCCAGATAGAAGGACAATACCATCTTCATTTGTTAATGTCCAACCCACTTCCTCTGGGTAACTCCCCCCTCCGCATGTAACGAAATTGCACTCTGCATTAGCGTCATAACATGCCATTTCAACTCCGGAAGACCCTCCGCCAAGGGTAAACTCAGCTCCGTTAATAGTTAATATGTTTCCGTTCCAGCCATCACCATAACTGTCAGTCATATCGACAATTAGAGTTCCGTTAGAGAGACAGTTTCCGTCACAGTCAAAGCCGGGATTTGAACCGTTGCCTCCACAAATTCCACACTCGTCTGTGAAGTTGCACGTTCCGTTGTCATAAACAGCTGTCTCGTTGTAGTTACAGGCTGTGATGTCTGTACAACCATACTCTCCACCACTTTCGTAATTAGAGGTGAAGAATGCACCAGCCCAATCTGCATGGTCGCTTGAGATTCCGAAAGTTGCTTCGTCTAAGACTAGCTTTATCGTTGAAGCGCCCGTTATATCAATTTCTAGGTGTTGGGTCGGTGAGTCTGAATCCATAATCCCGCTTGTGTATGCTGGAGAACCATCTACTATTACAATAAATTCAACTGAACCTTGTCCGTTTGTAATATCATCGTCAACTCCTATATCTGTGATGAAGTCTGAAAACTGATTGTCTAATGATATTACTATTTCAGCATTGGCATGAAGCCCTAAGCCTTTCTCATAAGCTAATCCGTTAAGCTCGATGGTGCCACCTTGGACCGATTTATCTCTGCCTAAATCTCCCCAACCAGTATATCCTGAATCCCACCTCGCATCACTTATCCAAAGAACATCAATACCTATTGACTTCTCAAAAGTGAAAGTGTCGAGGCCATCTGAGTAAGAGAATTCTAGATTAAAAATCATCTGTTGGGGAGCCGTCTCCTCAATGTATACTGTGATAGGAATTTCAATTGTCTCACCTGGATAAAGAATATCTAAGTTAATTGAGGGGTCAATTACAGTAACAAACCCTGAGTTTGCTCCTATTGCAGTACAGCTGATAGCTCCGAGTTCAGTACCTCCAGTTCCTGTGTTTTCTATTTCTACATAAAATTCAGCATTTTCGCCAGCAGAGATTACTTTGTTGCCGTCTGTGTCACTGTCAAATCCATTGAAAATAAACTCGATGGTAGGATATGGCGTTGTGAAACTCATCTCTTCTGTTGTGCCAAATGAACCGTCATTTGCCGTTACTTGTAATTCAAATGTTGTGCCTTTAGGAGTCGCAGCTGCAAGAGAAATTTCAAATTCTAGGGGTGTCGACTCTCCGGGGGAAATTGCGATAAGAGTGTTGTTGGGGGATGTGAAAGTTAGAAATTGAGAATTTTGACTTTGGAGAAAAAGAGCGACTTCTATTGCTTCACTTGGGTATGTTCCCGTGTTCGTAATCGTAGTCGGAAGGATGAAGGTTTCACCCGGCTCTGGTACTCCATTTCCATTGTCGTCGGAATAGATATTGCCAAATTCTAGTGAAAACTCTGGCGCAGGGATATTGTAAATAGATGATTTTACCGCTGTGTTTTCTCCGTCAGTTAAAGTCAAGTGAAGTTCAAACTGTGCACCACGAGGAATAGCTTCGTCTATAGTTATAAAAATAGGGCTTATAATTTCATCTTCAGGACCAATGGGTCCTAGATGTATAGAGTCAAGCTCTAAATTTACCATAGATGTTAGCTGTTCTTCTGTGAGTTCCGTTGCGCTAGTTCCGGCTGTAGCTATTACTGAGAGTAGAAGCCAAGAGTCAGGAGTGAGGACTCCCACATTTGTAAGTGTTGCTTCTATAGAGCCTGTTTCACCTGGGTCGAAGGCTCCGTTATTGTTTGTGTCAGACACAACGCCTGAACTTACTAAGTGCAGAATGGGGGAGGGCTCGGTGCTGAAAAGGGCATTACCCCAATTCATTTGTACATCGTATGAACCTGAAGAGGGAGAAGTTTTTAAAATAAGTTCTTGAATACCTGAGACATTGATATCAATAAATAGTAATTCTTCGAAGCTGTTTATGTCTCCGCTGTTAAAAAGCTCTACTCCATCTCCTATTACTTGGAAGGTACCACTTCCGGTCGTTCTTGCATCGTCTATACCGAAGTCTGAACTGAATCTGTAGTATTCTCCTGATAGGTTATATCTGACTTCGCTAATGCCTTTTACGCCAAGACCTTTTTCGTAAAGGTTACCATCAATGCTAATTGCATATCCTTGGCTATTTACATCGCGCTTCATGTCGCCATCTTGAGAAGCAGAGTAAGTCGCGTTAAGATCACTTAAATAAATATGGGAATCTGAGGATATCGGTGTAGAGGCTGTAACCGTCTGGCCAGGAGAGATAGAAATATCGAGGTAGGTTACAATAGAGCCTTTTACATCTTTTACTTGAGCAGCCGTGGGTATACCTTCTATTAATATTTCGTTAAACTCTCCGAAAAATTGAGCTTGCCAAACCATACTCAAGCCATTAGTGTTTGAGGTAAGGGTAGCTGTTGAGGAGGTTTGGCCTATATGCTTAATGTTAAAGAGAGCGCCTCCAAGTGGAATATTATCGATCTGAATCCACTCAACTTCGTGATTAAGCTTAGATAAGGTGGTTAATCGGTTTGCAGGGGAATCACCGGAAACGCCCATCATTCCAGTAACAATATTTCCTATAATTAAAAACGACACCTCTGGATATGGATGGTTGCTCTGCATAATATTGTACAGCCAATGCCAACCAATAGCAACCTTATTGTTGAAATATCCCATCTGTGGCAGATAGGTTTTTGCTTCAATGTTTATCCCTGAATTATAGTCCCATTGGGTGTAATTATCACCATTAGGGAATGCTATTGAGTTGTGGCAAAAGTTAATATATTCACTGGTTTTTAATCCCAAATCAGTTATCCCCTTCATAGGCATAAAGAAACTATTTTCGTGCCCAAAATCGGTTTTATAATTTCCATCTACGTCGAATCCACGAATGTATGTGTTCTCTTCTATGTCAAACCATTCGTTTTCAAATTGCTGTTTGAGTCCCTCCGCAATCGTGAAATACTCTTCTGCTTCAGCAGGTTCGTTTCTTGCTTCTAGGATACCCGCAAATGCTAGAACTGATCTGTATTGATTTGCGAATGCGTCTCCGGCTTCAATGAAATCGTCAGTTTCTTGTTCCCAATAAGTAGATAGGTCTGTGTGCATTTCAGCAATGCCATTTCCGTTCTCATCATGAACATTTATAAACCCATTTACTGTATTGTAACAATATGTAAAAATTGCATCATCATATATCCAGTTTGTGTCTCCTGTCCATAAATATTGCTCATAGATTTTCTCTACATTTTCAAAAGGAGCGGGAAGCTCTTTAAAATCAGCATCGACAAAGTATGGGTTGCCATAAAAATCGAAAGACCACTTAGGCCAATAATCATTACTCTCTGGCGCATCACTAGCAAAGGTCTTAAGCATAGAGAAGTTTTCCAGATCAAGACCTAGCAAATGGGCGGCCTCTACTTGATGACATATATCACGAGAACAAAAACATTCTCTACTTCTATATGACCCCCAATAAGCTGGAATATAACCGGGTTCAGTTCCCGTTACTACTAAGCTGTAAACATCTGTCTTTGCCGTGTTAAATTCATCTACTAGGTAAGGGTTGGCAGATGAGATTGTAAGCTCTTGCCCATATGTTTGTTCAGGGAATACACACAGGCATACTAAAACTAATAGAATAGACTGTTTTAAAGAGTTTATTTTTTTTCTTTTAAACATCATAAATAACTAAAGTCACAAAATTCTGGAAGATCGAGAATTCCTATCAGCAGGTTGCACCAAACGCAGACAGCACAAGTAGTACGTCCGCAACGTTAACAAAGCCATCGCCATTTACGTCGTTTGAACAATCTGACATGCAACCAAATTCGCTTAATACAGCTAGTATATCACTTACTGTAACTACTAGGTCACCATCGAGATCTCCAACGCATACAGTGTTTGTTTCTTCAATACATGGGTTGAAAAGAGATGTCATCGTTGTCTGAAGAGCATCATTGACCACATCTACAGCTTGAGAAATACATACCATTCCATTTGCCGATCCTATCCAATGAACACGAAGAAAAGGAGTATAGACAATGTTCTTTGGAATCGAAGTGCCATCGTAACTTAGAGAAAGCACGTCTATTCCTCCTGGTACGTGAGAAGGGGTTCCGGAGTAAAGAAGAGGGTCAATCAAGCTCTCTGTTTGAGAGATTTGAATACCGTCGAACTCTAGGTGATATGCGTAGATTCTATTGTCTGGATTCAGAACGTGGACATCAAAATATTGTAAATCCCAGTCTACACTTCCTATAGTAAATTCAACGTTGTCAAACGGATTTTCAATCGCCACAGTAGGGAAGTCACAATGGGTGTGAACTCCTGAACTATCAGGGTGAGTGTGAGCTACATTCCAATACTGACAGTCAGCTATAGTGGCTGCATCAACAACATTTATTAAACCATCAGCATTAATGTCATTGCAATCATTTAATGGAATATCCCCTCCTAGAACACCTTCTGTATAAAGCTGAGCGTCAGTCAAATCTTGGTCAGAATCAGCATCAATATCTCCCATTAAGGTCGATCCTCCACAAGTCCCAGTACAGTCATTCAGAGTAGTCCCATAAGGCTCTCCAGAACAATCTGTGAAAACTGGACAATCTGTAATAATACTAACATTATATCCACTTGTTCTATCTATTTCAATACAAACAACGCCCCAGTTGTTATCCGTATTTGTTTCGTAATGGCCTAAAGCATCTGGGGCGTAATCCCAATTTACACGAACCACTAGACGATACTGGCCGTCAGGTACATCTGTAACGTCAATCCATTGGCAACTGAGTCCGCTAGAGTAAATATCTCCGCAACCAGCAGTAATACCCATCGTTGAGCATCCGTATGTTGCAGATCCACCTCCACTACACTCTAAATCCATAACGCAAAATCCATTTTTAAATCCCACAGGAATGAAGCCTCCATCCATGTCAAATAAATCATATTTTGCATATCCATCATAATGCCAGTGATTGTGGCAATCGCCCCATTCAAATTGTGTAGATGAACCCCCACTTTGGCCTATATAATAGTCAAGGTCCCCAATATTCTTAATATGTGTTGTGAATCGAATTATTTCCCTTTGACCAAAACCATTTAAACAGCCTTCCTCTATATAGCAGTCTGTTTCATTAACATTCATAGTCGTTGCATACAGGGAGCTAGTAATCGCGTCAGTTACAATTGTAAGGTCTGGCCCGTTACATTGAGGGTCGCCTTCGTAAATACATGTTCCATTATCAACTTCAGCTGTAGGATTGTAATTACATGCTGTCGAGTCCATACATCCTTCAGGAGGGCCTACAAAAGAAAAATCCCAATCGAAACCTCCACAGCTCGCATCCAAAGATGCCCAACGTATCCACATTTGTTCTCCTCCTACTAACAATGCCGTAATCGCAGCTTCTTCACCGCAACCACCTTGCATATTATCATAATAAATCGTACCCTCGTTTGTGTCACCGAAGTTGTTCATATTACAATAGTCGTAGATAAAAAGGGTTGTATTGCACGCTGCTCCGCAAGAGCTGAATAAATACATTCCGTTTGCTGGGGGAGTAAACGTGTACCAAAAGTTATCTGATGCCTGAGCCACAACTCCATAATCTGCATCAGTCAAAACTACCGCATCGTTGCAAGTAGTTCCTGGAGCACAGTCAAACATTACAATATCCTGATACCCAAAATTGCCTCCCGTCGCTACTTCAACTCCGTCAATTAATAGTGTAAAAGCTCCATTGCCATAGCCGCAACAAATTCCATCTCCATAACTATCATCTATTACAAACTGTAAACAAGTGGGCTCCCCTGTATTTGGTATACAAGCTGAAGCTGTATACGTTGTGCTTGTTGCAGAGTATGGGCCTCCTGTTAGTAGTTCGCCACTTGCATCTGACAGAGTCCATGATGTTTCGTAACCATAGTTGTCTGTCAGAATTTCGACTACAACTTCGGACTCACCTGCTGCACACTGACCAAAGACAGTATATGTAGGTGCAAGAAAAAACACAAGAAAAAGGGTTGAGATATATTG
>DQKQ01000143.1 GCA_015660615.1 Flavobacteriales bacterium | reverse complement strand
TTCGTTTCTATAAATAGAAGATATAAGTAGGTGAATCAACCCATGATACCTGTGCCGCTGGAGTTACTTGATTTCTGTGAAGAGCAGGGCTTATCGATGGATGGGCATCTTATTGACAATCCATTAGCCTTGTCGTTACCAGAAGCCCAACAATTTGAACCGAAATGGGTATTACGCTGGCGGATGAGAAAATGTAATCATTGTGGTAATGATTTTAATATCTCGCAGGAAGGTTTATATTACTGCTGTCATCAATGTCTATCAGAGGGAAATCAATGAAGACTATTACTGATGTTAAATTAGGTTTCAGTAAATCTACTGAAGTTATGGTAACTGCCAGTGTAGACATGAATGAAGGGGACAAAGATGATTTATACTTTGTAATGTTTAATATTTTAGACAACCCACTTAGATTTGTAGTAGCCGTATCTGGAAACTTCCGTGATTTTTTGGTAACTAAGGGCTATACTACTGATGAAATCGACAAATGGTTGGAAACCACCCCGGAAACTTATCTGGAAGAGATTGTAAAACACCAAGTAGAAATCATGCAAAATGCTACTGAGCGTGTTCGTATTCCTTTGGATTCTAAAGCCAATTCAGATCAGGCAAGATTAGTAGTTACATCTATGATATCCCAAGGTTATTTCAAACAGATTTCAATGTATCGGTTTCCAAATGGTGAAGAGGACCCTAAAGTGCAGAAAGTGCCTACCAAAGAAATGTCTCGAGACCTTAATATCATGTTAGAAGTTATCAAAAACTGGGAAGATTTCAATTATGAAGATTTTATGAAGGAAATGGTGAAAAGATATGGATGAAGAACCTATTGCCCAATCTTTGGATTTAGATACTGCTTTACAGCAGTTTTCTGATAACAATCAAGAACCTGATGGTTTTCTGTTGCGTTTAGTAGTCTTTGATGATGAAGAAACAGATATATCTCCTTTAACTGTTAGTATTGAAGGGTTTTGTCTAACTCATGATTTACAATACCGTAGAGACTTGATTACAGATCAACAAGGACGTAATTATACAGTTTTAGATATAGTAGGTATGGTTGGATTTAAAAATCTTAGTGCCACCCTTAAGAAGTGTGATGAAATCTTAGGCGTCATCATAAAGTCTGCTATGGGCATGGGACTTCAACAACCTTCACAGGCTGTCCACTTTTTGTGGACCAGTTTAGAAGAAGAATGAAAGTATAAGTAGTCGTTTAGCGCAACTTACTTTATGGACATCAATTATCCCGTAGTTATTATTGCTGCAGCAGTAACATCTATTGCAGCCGAAGTTATTCACCCTCATATTTATGGTTTAGATTTATTACCGTCCTTCCGTATTGAGATCGGAGATAATAAGTATCTGCATGTCCATCATTGGCTATATGGGCTGACTGGATTAACTATATTATATTTGTGGCCCACTCCCAAAAAGTGGTTTAACTCTATGTTGTTGGGTGGTTTATTAGGAATGTTCGCTCAGGGGTTAAGTTACAGCACCTCTCATTTCGTTCTTTATGACCGTGAAAGATTTGAAATAGCACGGGCTAATGAACCGGAGTGAAGTCCATGATTGAAGATAAATCAATGTTTGATTGGTGGTCTATCCAACATTTCACCGCAGGGGTAGTAGTTGGAAGTTTAGGATTATTAAATGTAGGTCAATATTTTGTTTTGCATAGTTTATTTGAAGTGTGGGAAAATACAATAGGCGTTATTGAATGGCAAAAATTGGGTTGGAGAAAATATGATGGGGATTCTTACCGCAATATTTTAGGTGATACAATAAGTGGGACAGCAGGATTCTATATAATAGATAAAATCTTAGATGGTAAAAGGGCTTCTATGCCAGTGTTAGTATCTTTATTAGGCTTGGGTGCTTTAGTGTTTTATATTCATCCACCCCCTATAGATCAAGATTTCTTTGCTGATAAGGTGAGAAAAGCACTGATGACAGCAGGTGTGATAGGTGTAGTCAGTGTTATTGGGTATGCGGCTTTCAGAAAGGAGGTTTATTCTTGAATATTGCTTATGGTTTGGCAGGAGAGGGAAGGGGTCACTCTACCCGAGCAGTTACGTTGGCACCATATTTGTTGTTGTCTGGCCATAAAATTACTTTCTTTACTTGTTGTCATGCAATAGAGCCATTAGTTGAAGAAGGCCACAGTGTATTTCAATTGCCCACACCCCGGATTCAATATGATAAACATAATAACCCAAGTGCTACTCGCACCATGTTCTATTATCCAAAGTGGTTTTTCCAAAATCGTGGCAAGATAATTGATTTGGCCAAGTATCTCAAGGATAATAACTATGATTTAGTTATCTCTGATTATGAACCCTTGTTATCTCGGGCGGCAAAATTAGCCAATATCCCTTTAATTCTATATAATCAACAGTCGTTTTCTTCACATTGTCGCCTACCCGATTGTTGTTCCAATGGAGATAAGTTAGCCAAAATGAAACTATCTAAAATAAATCAAATGATTTGTCCTGAAAGCAATGTTACAATTATTGCCAAGGCATTGCCAGATACATCATTAATCAAGAAGCGTAATACACACTTAGTTGGTCCACCGATCAAGAAAGAGTTGCAGAACGTAGTATGGGATGGAAAGGATAGTAATTATATTATGGTGTATCATCGAGCCGGTTTACTCAATAAGTTAGATGAAATCGTAGAGTTTGCGAAACAACACGATTGTAGGATTAAATGGTATGCAGGGGGTGAGCCAGTGGAAATTGATAATGATTTGGTAGATATTTGTCCTGCAGGGAAACATTTTGTTACTGATATGATACATTGTCGGTTTTTGATAACTTCTGCAGGTGCCAGCACTATTGGAGAAGCCTGTCATATCGGTGCACCGATTATACTCATTCCAGAGAAAGGGCAGGTCGAAGGGGAACTTAATTCTATAATAACTTCCCATTATTATGATAATGCTTGCACCATAGCCATGTCGGAAGTATCTGCCAAGAAATTAACTAAGGTAACTTCTACAATTGAAGGAAACGGGAGTAATGTTGTTGATGGTAGTAAAGAAGTAGCCCAGATTATTGATCAATTCTTGGAGGACTATTACTCAAACAGAGCGTCCTAATCTTTTGATGTTTTCTCGTTTAACTAAACCAAGTGTGATGGTGGTCCCACCACGACTATCTTCAACACTAACCTTTAGATAGTCTGTATCAGAATAATCCTCAAAGACCAAAGTCCTCTCGGAACCTAAATCCAGTTGTAAGCGCATGAACCTTCTTGGTCAGCGCACTTATTTGAATCTATTGGTCAATCCATGTAGCGGTTGTTATATTCAGCATACAACTCATCGGTCAAATCAAAGATATTCTTCACCATATTCTGTGGCTGATTATCAGGACTGACAGTAGCAGCCATCAATTCAGTAGCGTTGTTGAGACACATACCGAGGGTAATGCGTTCTTGAACACTCATTTGACCCTCATCGAGGTCGCCAATAAAGATGTGGACTCCATCAGGAGTAGTAATGGTGATTTTAGCGTATTCTTTAGCCTTATTGCCATCCAGAACACCGAATCTCTTACGAGAGCCTACAGCAGTCTTAAACTTACCTGCAAACTTGCCACGAATGTCGTATCGTCCTACTTCTCCTTGGTCGTTGCTTACAGCATTTGGACCCTTCAAGAAATAGGCCAATGTGCCATCATCTCGGGTGTATTCCTTTGCTGCATATCCTTCTTTACATGTTATCTCAATTTTAACCATCTTGGTTCGCCTCTAATACTATGTGGTTGAGGTCACCCTTATATACTTATTGTCTCGGTCAAAAAGACGGTATCTATTGATAGCATGAGGGAAGGCGCAAGAGCAATATTTACCCGAGATGATTTCTTTTTGTGCTTCAAGACTGTTTCTTAGTTTCAACATGGAAGATGCATCCAAAGATATTCCATCCATAAAAGATTCTACACCTTCTTGGGCAATATGTTCCATAAGGTTTTTATGATTAGATATATCTTCAGGATCATACAGCCCACATTCATCACAACGTTCCCAATCCCCGGGAATAAAGTCGTCAATAGACTTGGACATGTATTTACTTGACACTCCAGTTATTTATAATTTCCACTTATTAATAGATTGAGGTAGTGTGCAGATACAAAAATCCCCCTCTGCAATTTCTTGCATCGCCTCCATGTTTTCTTGTAGTAATGCTCGGATAGCCATATCATCTAAATCAAAATTAGATTCTAAGAAAGATTCTACGCCTTCTTGGGCGATGGCAGTGACTAATTCAGCATGATCTGGGATAATGTTGGCATTATATTTATTACACCGGTTACAACGCACTACAGGTCTTAGGTAGTCCACAGGATTAATTTTCTTCAGACAACCACCCATTTATTTATACTATTAGGTATTGTATCTGGGCATTGACAATATGTTGAGTTAACAGTGGACTCCGTTAGCGTTTCAAGATCAGTAGTATCTAACATTTTCCCTTCCATCAGTCGTTCCATTAATTCATTAACTTTTTTACCCATATCTGCAAGCATTATAAGTTTATTACATTTATGACACACAATTTTATCTAAATCATCTTGATACCGGTCAAGAATCTTACCCATCCTCTTATATTGTTTTTTTGACTATATGTAGTTTTCTGTAGGTCTTGGAGACAAGAGGCATAACATTAATATAGTCACAAAACGAATGTTATAATATGGAAGATAGCCTAACAATCTGGTCTATAACTATTGAGCCAGACTATCAATGTGAATGGTATGTTGGTGAGGTTTGGGTTGCGTTGGCAGGACATCAATGGAGAGAAGATACTGTGGTAGATGTAGATTATTCCAATTTTGAACGCCGGTTAGAAGAACAAGTAACTATAATTAAAACTTTGTTTCAGAATGGCGATCATGAAAGTTTATATTCTTAAATTATTCGCTTGTTGATGCTTTGATATCTAATATCTGGCCTAAGTTCTTCCCATTTCTTAAACGCTTCTTCTCCAAAAGATGGTGATAGTTGCCCTAATGAATAAGAACCACTGCCGCTTTCGGTTATTTCTAATAAGGCCATATTACTAAAAGATATACTACCCTTTTCATATGGCATTACGGCAATGTATCCTTCATAATCTTCTTTATTGATTGGTATTGGGAATTGCATTACGGCATGGAATAGTTTGGGTTTTGCATTAAGCCCATGGGCTACCACTTGCTGGGAATGCTGATTTACGGCTTCATAAAGACTTTCTAATTCATCGTATGTAGGGCCAAAATGGATCGGACCACCCATATTATCTGGTAGTGGAACTAATAAGGTATCATACCAATCACTATTACGAATATCGTCGTCTAATACACTTATGAATGGAGATGTGGCTCTTTTAACAGATAATGACGATAAGTTTCCCTGCTTGCCCATCAAACGCACCATATCCATTATTTTTCTGGCTGACTTGCTGTTCTCTAATATATCGTGAAACGCATTTCCCACATCCAGTGCCCAATA
>DQKQ01000189.1 GCA_015660615.1 Flavobacteriales bacterium | reverse complement strand
GAAGTCTACTCCCATCTCGGTATATGTGTATTCAAACCCGTCATATACCCATCCGTTCATAGTAGACCAAAGCTCGCGCACATCGGAATCGCCTGCTTCCCACTTATGAAGTAGTTCTCGGGCAGCGAGAAGGATAGGAGCCTCTGCTTCGGCGGTTTTTTTATCGTGGCCTGAAGTGAGGAGCTCGGAGATTTCGATTTTGTATTGCTTGTCGAACGCGACATAATAACGACCTACGAATTTATCGCCTTTTTCTCCTGTAGATGTGGGAGTCTCACCGCCTCCGTAGAGCTTCCATGCGATCATAGATTTACATATGTGGATACCTCTATCGTTAATGATTTGAACTTTAACAACGTCGTGACCGGCAGCTTTGAGGATGTTAGAAACGCTGAACCCAAGGAAGATGTTTCTAAGATGACCTAAGTGTATTGGTTTATTAGTGTTGGGGGAGGAGTACTCCACCATGACTTGAGGTTTACTCCCTAAAGGCTGAAGACCGAAGCAGTTTTTTTCTAACACAGCTGAGCTTAGAGCTGAAGTCCAGTATATATCTGAGATACTTAGATTTAAGAATCCCTTGACTACTTCAAAGCCGGTAACGACCTCTTGATTTTCTACGAGATATTTTCCAATAGCTTCTCCGGTTTCTTCAGGAGATTTTTTTGCCTGTCGAGTGAAAGGGAAAACTACGACAGTACGTTCGCCTTCGAATTCAGATCGCGTGCTCTGAATAGAGATTTGCTTTTCGTCTGGGCGAAATCCGAATAGTTCGTTACAAGCATCAGAGATGGATTTCGAGATAAGGGTGTCGAGATTAAGCATTTAACGTTAAGCTTTAGGGAGATGTATTTCAGCCATCATACAACGGGCAGAGCCTCCTCCACAAGCTTCGATAACGTCAAGAGGGATGGAGATTATTTTCCCAAAATTAGAGAGAGAGTCGAGTTGTGTAGCGTCGAGTACTTCGTGAGCGGATTTACTCATGACAATTCTAGGTGTGTCGTCAAGGGTAGAGGCGACTTCAAGCATATTGCCTGCGAAGCGAGAGATTTGGTCTTCAGAGAGGAGAATAATCTCAAGGCCGTCAGATATGAGGCTGTCTTCGAGTAACTCCTTATCCTCAGGGTGGTCAACGCTATCTAGACAAACAGTAGCCCAACCCGTGCCGATACACATCATCACGTTAGTGTGGTATATCTGCTTTCGCTGATCTCCCATACTTTGAAGAGATTCGAATACCACACCATTATAGTCGAAAGCTTCGCAAAATTGTCCGAAGGCAATGCGGTCTGTGCGGGGGCTGAGGGCGGCGTAGGCTTTTTTGTTTTCATGGTCGAGGACTATGCTTCCCGTTCCTTCTAAAAAGACATTGTGATCTTCGAACTCTGTGAAATCAACGATTTCTTCAACTTTAAAACCTTCCTTATGTTCTAAGTCGATGAGTATATCTTCACGCCTTTCCATTCTGCGGTTTTTTGCGAACATAGGGTATAAGCCGATTTTACCATCGTTGTGGAAGCTCACCCAGTTGTTAGGGAAAAGCGCATCGGGAGTGTCCGTATCTGGTAGATCCTCCACCACAAATACGTTTATACCTTCTGACCTAAGTGTGTCGACCATGTTGTCGAATTCTTCTAAGGCAAGATCTGTGACTTCCTCTGGGGAGAGACCCTCTAAAACTCTTTGGTAAAAGTTATTGCCCGCGGTTTCTTCGTTCATTCTGAAGGCAGAAGGACGAATCATTAAGATGTTTTGTGTGCTTTGCTTAGACATGTTAATTTCTTTCGATAGGTAGTGTAACACAACGAAGGAGACCTTCGAGCTTGGAGGTTTCGTTAAATGAAATCTCTAATACGTTGTATCCCCAAGCTCTAAGTTGTGCATTCACACGATCGAAGCCTTTCCCACTAATGATAGTGTCTGGTGATATAGTAAATAGATTGCAATGCATATTATACATGGCTTCAGCATCTACCTCGTAGATTTTTTCTGCAAAGCGCTTGCGTACCCAGGTTATTTCACTTTCGAGCTTTAAGCCTTCAGGGTGAAAAATAACTTGGCCACCGCTTAAAGGGCAAAGGCAGCAGTCGAGGTGAAGGGCGTTAGTTCTTGGATCAGTATCCGATTTATTGAGCTGAAATCCTCGGACGTATTTTGCTGGAAACTTTTCTTGAAGCCAAACGACCGCTTTTTTATTCGTCCTCGCAGTCTTATATTTTTGAAAATCTTCCTCCTCAGAATATCCTACCCAAATTTCTTCGTCCATAGGCATAATGTCTCCTCCTTCTATTCTAACTCCACTTGGTGGGGTTAAGATGTTCTCTGAAGGGGTGTGGCTGAAGATGCCACTTACACCAAGCCATTCGGGTGCTCTTTCAGCAATCATTGAAGATCTAATGAGTTTGTTTTCTATGACAGCACCTACGTCACGAGCGAATACTTGGTTTAAGTCCGTAGAGTTTTCAGGACGGAAAACTTCAACCCCGTTTTCCTTAAGAAGAGTAACTAATCCCTCTAATTCCTGGTGCACATCTGATGTTATGGGGTATGTTCCTGCCAGAATGTGTTCTCTGGATTTAGGATCTACAGCTTGTTGAGCAGTGGGGTTAGGCCCCCAAGATGTGGCAATACCTACTATGACTTTTCTTAGGGTATTCCATTCGTTGTTTACTTTACAAACTAAATCTATCAATTTTCTTCTTTAAAAAGTTCACGATGATCTCTTAAAAGAGTGAGCATGGTTTCTGAGTCCATCATCTGAGCTCCGAAAGCTGCTTTTTGAAATCCTATAGGGAGAAAGGTGAAGTGAAGGGAATCGAGGTTGCAAAGAACATACGTGTTAGTGTATGCGTGAGCATGCCAGTTTCTAACAAGCAAAGAATCTCCATTTCCCATTATATCGGTGTATGAATTGTACGTGCAATTTCCTCGCCCATATTTATCCTCAAGCATAAATTTCATGCCCTCAGGATTGCCTTCAAAATTGGGTAAGAAATCTTGGTAGAAATCTATATCGTGGCCTATGAGTGCTACCATTTGGTCTTCCTCAAATATCCAATCACTGGCATATTGAATGTCGATATTGCCTACGCGATTTGCAAATCCCTTTTCCTTCCAATGGCTAAGGCCGGTAAATTGTTTGTTAAGTTTCGAAGTGTCACTATACCGATGCATGGGGAAGTGGCTGAGGTGTATAATCCAGTCGGAAGAGTCAATAGTATTCATAGTATGTAAATATTGATACATATCCTCTGCGATGCCATCTAAAGTGTCGCGCCCCATTTTAGAGTTTAATAGATTGTCGTTTATTCCCACTTTTAATGGATCGTTAGACCAATCAAAACCCGGCACACTTGGGTTGCTTTCCGTGTTAATTGTTTGATATTCTACAATTTCTTCTTCGGAGACGTCTGCGCAGCCAGTGAAAAAGAGTGCAAGCGTTGTAAAAACTAATGCAAAGCGAAAGAAAATACTATTTGATAATTTATGGAAAATCATGGCGCAAAGATAAATAGAAAATCATGGTTTTATTGTGTCTAAAAACTCTGTGAGTTCCGAAATAATAAGCCTATTGGAAAATTTCTTTTGGATGTGGTTTTTACCAGAAATGGCGAGCTCATTTGCTAGTTCTGTATCGCGTAGAAGATCGATTAGGGCTGTGGAGAAATCTTCAGCTGAGTCAGCAATAAGAGCGTGTTTGCCGTGTTCAAGATTGAGTCCGCAAACCCCGATAGTAGTAGATACAGTTGGAAGACCCGCGGACATACCTTCTATGGCTTTCACTCTCATACCCGATCCGCTATGTATAGGAATGGTCATGATGCCTGGGCGCTTGAAGAATTCCGAAGCACTCTTTATTTCCCCTAAGACCTCTATGCCTTTGTCTGGGTCTGAACGGAATGAATCTGGCATATTTCTGCCAGCAAGGATTAGTTTTGCATCACTTATTGATTTTCTAACTATAGGCCAAACCTCTTTTGTTAGCCATTCCACTCCTTGGATATTTGGATTCCAATCCATAGAGCCGAAGTGAAACACATGATTTACTTCTTTAGTAGATGCTTCCACCGAAGATGAGAAATCCATTCCGAATGGCGCCGTGTGTATAGGTAGTGTAGCTCCTATGTTTCTAAATGTATCTGCGTCTTCACCTGTGATTGTGATGAGTGCGTCGAAATCGTTTACTTTGGTAGATTCGTACTTTTTAAGTTGGGCCGCGAGTTTATATAAATACCACTTTTTGAGCCCTTTGGGTGCTTTATCTGCTAGTCCTTCCCAAATAGAGTGTTCGACATTGTGTGCGCGTAAAATTATCTTAGCATTGCTATGTTCTCTGATAATGGGAGCGTACGATGATAGGAATAATGATTCAACGAAGATGATGTCGAACTGAGAGTTAGATAATATTTCTTCGAGTTTGTTTATGAAATCCTTAGAGTAAAACCGCGTTATATGGTAGCTCTTGCCTTGAACCATGCTTTTTAGAGCATCTGTTGGATTAAGAGCTGTGTCTATCGATACAGCCTCTATGGCAGTTGACTTAACATAGTCGGAGTCAAGTTCTTCTATTTTGAAGGGATGTTTTTCTGTACTTACTACGAGCATCTTTACATTGTGCCCCTGTGCAACAAAGCCACGGGTAATAGCATCCATAGCCAAGCAGCCCCCGTCAAGTGAGGGGCGAGGTGGTTTAGGACATAGTTGCAGGATGCGCATTTGCTTGTTATGTTTCTTATCTTACTATTTAAATATTCGACCTTCTCTCATAGCATACACTGTCAAGGCAACAGCAAGTGGAACAAGAATAATAGTGCTGAGCCACATTCCTATAGCAGGTGGAAGGCTTCCGGATTTCACCATTTCTTCACCTATCATAGAGATAATATAGTAGGTGAGGAAAACAGAAATAGCAATAACTACAGGCATTCCCAACCCCCCTCTTTTAGTAAGTGCTCCTAAAGAAGCACCTACAAAGAAGAGGACTAAACAACTAACTGAAAGGATGAATTTCCTGTGCCATTCTATGGCGTGTCTATCTCTTCTAAGTTCACGTCCTTCGACTTTTTCTAGAGCGTTTTCAATTCCTCTAACTTGATTTCTGGAGAGTTCTTTCGCTTTAGCAAACATATTGTTTTTTTCAACGCGAGTTAAATTTTGAAACCAAGCAATTTGTTTAATATTCGTTTTTATATCAGGCAATTCAAGAGAATCGTTAAATAACCTAACGGCCCTCACTCCATACATAACAATTTGTTCCCTTTCAATCTCTGCCATATTATCTAAAGAGTCTGTAGCTTGTT
>DQKQ01000181.1 GCA_015660615.1 Flavobacteriales bacterium | reverse complement strand
CATAGTATAATTGATTGTTTGATATACATGCAATGTAACTAAAACGAGTTGATTATTATTAGTTTTATCTAACAAAATGGCGTGTTAATCGGAGCATAAAGTCATTTAGTCTGACTTTCATTTTACTAGAGAAGTTTAAAACTAATTCTATGAATAGGTGTTGGGCCTAATTTATCTATAGCTAATCGATGAGCTTTTGTGGGGTATCCGAAATTTGAATCCCAACTATATCCAGGCCATTTCTCATCTTGCTTAAGCATGAAATCATCTCTGTGTGTCTTCGCAAGTATACTCGCTGCAGCTATGGAAGAGAACTTAGTGTCTCCCTTAACAATGCAAGAATGAGGAGGCATTGAATCAGATGATACAAATCTATTTCCATCAATTAAAAGATGGTCTGGATTGACATGCAATTTGTCTACAGATTGCCTCATCGCTAAAAAAGAAGCCTGAAGAATGTTTACTTCATCAATCTTATCATGTGGCACAAAAGACACAGCCCAAGAAATCGACTTTTTCTCAATTTGAACTCTCAGTTCGTTTCGCTTTTTAGCGGTTAACTGCTTACTGTCATTTAGATCTAACTCTTCAGCTATAGCTTTATCTAAAATTACAGCAGCTGCAACAACCGGCCCCGCTAAACACCCTCGCCCCGCCTCATCACATCCCGCCTCAATACGGTTAAATTCTAAAAAAGGTCTAAGCTTAATCATGATCTCAGAAGTTCAGTAATTATAATAGAAAACTTCTCTGCACTCTTATCCCAGCTAAAATCTTCTGCCCTTAGAATGCCTGCGTTTGATTTTTCTTTAAACAAAACCGCATCTTTTTCTAAATCCAACAAAGCTTGTGCAGCTCCTTCAAAATCATTTGGATTAACTAGTGCAGCAGCGGCTCCTCCGCACACTTCAGGAAGAGAAGATGTGTCGCTTGCAACTACAGGGATACCGCATGCCATAGCCTCTATAACTGGAACACCGAAACCTTCAAAAAACGGCAAGTATAAAAGTGCATTGGCACCAGCAATTGCAGAAACCAAATCTTCATCTTCCAACCTACCTACCCAATGAACACCCTCTGCATCCTGATGTTCATCTCTCCACATTGAAGTCCCTACAACTACTAAGTCTGACTTTCCGCCTCGTTTTCTATACTCTCTATGAGCATCTAACATCCCGTGAATGTTCTTTCTCGGGTGAATCGAGCCGACAAAAACATGATAGCTATTGCCCTTTGCAAACTCATTTTTAGAATTTAATTTTTCTGACGGTGAAATAGGTGAGAACTTACTGTCAGGAGCGTTAGGTATTATAGAAATTTCAGATTTATTGATGTTGTATTTCTCAGATATGTCAATTCTACTGAAATTTGAAACTGTACAGAGCTTTGTAGACTTTCTAGCATACACTGGGAATCTTGCTCTGAAATGATTTGCAAATCTCGGTGGGAGCCACTCAGGGTGATGCTCGAAATTGATGTCGTGAATTACATTTAACTGTGGAACATTAGTCCTTCTTGAAATGTAACCATCTGTTGATATAAAAAGATCTGCTTTCCAAAATCTCAACTTCCACGTTATGGCGTAATCAAACCACAAATCAAATAACCATGGTCTTCTTGCCGGAGGAAGTAAACAAATCTTCTTACAATTCGACCCATAATCAAATTCCATAGGTGGTTTTCTATCAAAAATCAATAAAAAATCATCTTGAGGCCGAGAGGAAATAAATCTCTTATAGCACTGGTGAGTAAACAACCCCGTCCCTTCAAGCTTTCCTGGAATAAGTAAACGAGCATTTAAAGCAATTCGCGCCATCTTGTAAAGTTAAAGAACATACTTTACCTATAGCGGTTGACAGAGTTAAAATCTAAACTTTTCTAAGCGTAACTTTGCGAAATGATTCAAAGAGACGAAAATAGAGATTCAGCTAAATTAGACTCATCTCACCTATTGTTATTTGTGTTTAGCAAACTGCGTATATTCATTATCGTAGGTGTTATTACATTAATAATATCCGCTGGTGTTTCACTCGTAATAGAGGAGAAATTCGAATCCAATGTAATTATGTTTGCAACTACGCAAAGCTCCATTGGTGAAGCATTCTTTGAAGAAAGTAAACAGGGTGATTTACTTGCTTATGGAGAGACTGAAGATGCTGAAAGGCTGTTGCAATTGCTCAATAGTAATAAAGTCAGGTCTCAGATCATAACCAACCACAATTTGGACGAACACTATGACATAGACCTTAAAGAGGTCGGATCTAGAACCCTGCTTCAGAAAGAATACAACAGTAACGTGGGGGCTGATTTAACAAGGTTCGGTTCAATCAGAATACATGTTTTAGATAGAGACCCAAATGTCGCAAGAGATATCGCAAATGATTTGGTTTTCTTAGTAGATAGCCTTGCTAATGCATTAAGAAATGACAGAGCAAAGAGTGCTTTGAAACTCGCTAAAGAATCATACAACCAGGCAATTAAAGAGATTGAGGATGCTGAAAATGAATTAAGTGAGCTTCACTCTCATGGGATTTATGACTTTGAAGCTCAAGTTGAAGGGTTAACTGCTGAATATGGAAGAGCTGTTGCTGAAAACAATATGAGAGGAGCGGTAATTTTGAAAGCCGATTTAGAACGGATATCTAAACTTGCTAATAAATACAATAAGCTAACAAACTTCCTTGAGCCAGCTTATGAGCAACTTGCGACATTGAAGAAGAGGTTTGATTTAATGAAGGTAGATGCTTCTACACAGCTGCCATCCAGCCTTGTGGTTGACTTTGCAGAAGCCGCTGATAAGAAAACATATCCTGTGAGATGGCTAATCGTTGTTGTAAGTGTTCTTTCAACTCTCTCCATGACCTTAATCTTGTTATTGATTGTCGACAGTCTTAAAGTAGCTGAAACTCGAAGTAAGTGAAGTCGTGGCTGACAGATAAAACTGTTCTTATAGGAACACTTCTTTTTTCCATTCTTTTAGGGGTTTGTGCATACAATGAATTTTTGTTGATTGCTATTTTACCTCTTGTGATTCTACT
>DQKQ01000028.1 GCA_015660615.1 Flavobacteriales bacterium | reverse complement strand
TTTTTCTAATTCGGGTTTCATACTAGCAGTTGCAGTAGAGGCTACTTCTCTTGCTGTATTAACTTCAGTAGTGTGTTGTGCTTTGTACTCGTCTTCGCTGACTGTACTAAAACCAAAATCATTTAAATCAGCCATTTTCTTTTTCTCCATTTACTACTGCTGGTGGTATATTATTGTTGTTGTGAAGTTGCTGGGACTCTTTATCCTCAGCATCATCTTTATCTTTGAACCAATAATCCGTTGACTTAGCTAGTACACCAACATAGGCACCAACTAAAATATTAATTAAGTCGCGATGACCATCTTTTAAGTCTGAAAAAAACAACAAATATAACAGGATTAAAAATGTTCCAGATGTAATTAAAGAAAGAGTGAATCTAGCAATCCAATTCATCTTCTTTCTGGTTTCTATTCGTTCAAACTTTAGAGCTTCCACAGGATTTTTCCCCCACAATGCTTCTTCTGAAGCGTTTATCATTTCAACAGCGGTATTCACTTTGCCACCATAGTGTTTTGTCTTTTTAATATTTTTTGGTATTTGGATTTTTGGTTTATGTATTTGTATTTTTGCCATTAGTTTTCATCCCATTGTAACAGCTCATGTACCCCCTGCTCTTCTAGAAGTAGACGATTTTGCCAATGTTGATCTTTAACATCATCTTTGTTCTGTCCGTGATATCCAACGGCGTAACCACTTTCACACATCCATTTGTTTATGTTTGTCCATCCACCAAACTCATGTCCATCTTCAGTACAATTAATCCAAAGCTCACCCAATACTCTACCGAACTTACCTCTGCTATCTGACTCTGGGCATCTACATTGTATTTCAATATCATCTCTGTCTGACAATATTGCCCAATGCACCCACGATGTTAATGCGACCTTAGATAACTTACCATAAATTTTTTCGTTCTTGTGTCTTGTTCTGGATTCTGGTGTGTCTATTCCAAGTAGGCGTATTCTATTACATATCCGTACATCGAAACCCAAATCAAAAACTGCATCGATAGTATCCCCATCGACAATCTTTTCTACTGCGGTTATATTGTAAATAAATTCACAAGGTTCTTTATTTATATATTCAGCCATTAGCTAATCTCCATTCAAATTGCATTTTATTATTAGGCCAAGAAACAGTACATCTACCAGCATTATATGGAAGGTCAAAGTTTTTATAAGACATTCCTGTATTTTTTTCATAAACTTCTGGAACTAGATAGTATGGTGGTTTATCACCTCTTATTATGTCACGTTCAAATCGTTCTCTAGTTGCTTTTGTTTGTTTAGATGTAGTTGGTTGATTCTCTATAATAGCCATTTTATCTTTCGTAAGTAGTAGGAAGGTTTTAATTCAATTCTGAATTTTTATTCTGTTTCAAGGAAAAACCTCCCCCCAAAAACCCATCTGTATTACGCTGCTAGTGCAACATAAGCAGAAGTATAATCGTCATTATTTGCGATTAAGTTATTTGATTGTAGGTAATCACCCTATCCGTTCTCTCTGATACCTTCATTAGTAATCGAATTCTATTACAGCCCCATCAACGAAAGTCATACCCAATGTAGAGTGTGGCATAAGTTAAACATAATCCAAGTAGTATAACTATGACAACCCACATTAATTTCTTTTCCATAACTTTCTTTGGTGGAGCTGATCGGAATCGCACCGATGTCTTACTTAACTATTCTCTCAGGTCATCAAACAAATTCCTTATGAATATTTATATATCACAGATCTCAAAGGATTCAACCATCTATCTTTTGTCTCTCTGAACAACAATGGTTCTTCATTCTCTACTGCCATGATAATTACTATATTGTTTATTGCAATTCCAGTTCGTTCTTCATATGCATGAGCGTAAAAAGAACCCTGCATAAAATAGCTGTGGCATTGTTCCCATGTCTTTATTCTTCTGGAAGTCTTGTAATCTATGATAGCCGTTTGTCCATCAAACTCTGCAATCAAATCCGTTCTACCAGCTAGTTTAAGTTCATCGGAATATAGTGCACCTTCTGTGACGTGCACATTGTCTATTCTATCAAGTAAAGGATTAATGGATTGGAACATCTCAACCTCATTAGGCATCTTGCCGTCTAGAAATCCGTCTTCGTTTTTGATATAGGACTCACAGATACTATGTACGCGGGTGCCTTGTCGCGAAGCTTTTGTAGAGATTCGGTTCGCTTCGGCTTCTCCAACCCTTGCACGCCAAGCTTGTATACCAGCTTTGGACAGATTTGATAGTAATGTTGTAATGGATTGATAACTACCATTGGGTGTCTTATAAAATCTACGGCCATCTATATTCTCTGTTTGTAGTTCAATTAATGTATTACCTACATGATTAAATTTTTTCATTAGCCTGGAATCGTAAAGTCTGCGCCCGGAGATTTTTCTTTTATAACTTTCATCTTATCTGTAAGCCAATCTGGTGTTTTTTTGGTGTGACCCTTAGATGCTACATTATCGTATGCAAATAAAGGCACTCCTATTTTCTGTTTTATTGAACCTTCATTATAACACTTAATACAAGGTTTGTCAAGAGGGTCATTTCTATTTACTATAAGAAGTTGTTCTTCCCAAATATGGTGGCATTCTTCACACTCATAATCATACGTTGGCATGGATATCCTTAATGTTTATTTTAAAATTTAATCTTCTGCTAGTGCGGTTGATACTTCTTCTATCAACCCTGCTTCATTTTTTGCGAAGGAATACCCCTCAGAATATGATTCGTTTATCAATTCTGTTAGAGCCACTTCTGCAGCCGCGGTATCACCAACATATCGGTAGAGTTCCAATATTTCTGTAACTGTTGTCATAATTAATCTCAATTAGAGGATTAGAGCAAGGAAGGCTTTTCTCACTCTTCACCTACTATTATACAGGTTTATCAAGAGCTTGTCAAGTCTTTTTTACGGCCCTTCTGGCTTTATTGTAAAAAATATGAGTATCAATCTCTACTGTTTTCCGTCTAGGATCTGCCCATCTCGGACTACTAATATAGTCTGCGTGATAATGGGTTGCTCCATCCGTTATGTCCATCAAACTAGGAGTTGATAAGACATACTTAGCAACTTCTTGAGATTGTTTCCACATTGAACCAGTAGTGGGTGGTACATCCAATTTACCATCACAATACCAACTAAATTGGCATCGGTCTTTTACTGGAAATCCATTCTTATAATGTCTTCCCTGTGTAATAACTTTACAAACAGTATTTGGATATCGTGATGAGTTCACACGATTCATAGTAACTTGTGCTACTGCTAATTTCCCAGCAGTAGATTCCATAGCTGCTTCAAAATATATATTTTTTGACATACACTCTAGTTCTTCTGAATTCACCATTGGTACAACTATAGTCTTTCCATTTGTAGTTATTTGCAATGGAGACATTATTGTTGCCTGTTTGTCAGATACTGGCGGAACCCAAATTTTATATGTGGTGCCTGAATTTAGCGATGTACCAAAATACAATATACATGCTAAAGTTAGTGTTATGAATTTCTCCATATTCCTTCTTCTGATTTAGATTTAAATTCGGAAGTTTAACTGCGACGAGAGCTACGGGCGTAGCTTGTTCCATGTTGCCATGGCTCAATCATGTATGCTTTGTGGTCAAAGCTGGAGTTGTAAGTCACGCCATCAACAGATGTTGAAAAACGCTGATTGGAAATATCCCAATCCATAGTTAAAGAAACCCCAAATTCACGAGCAAGAACGACTTTGATTTGATTGGGAATCATACCCACTAAATCTAAGTGTCGTAGTTCAGCTTCCACCTCAAAAGTCTCACCATCGCTGGTTATCTTCTGTAGGTTTACTATTCTATCCTCGATGGATTTTAGTGTTTTCACGTTATTAATTTCGGAAATGTTTCTTTTACAAGGTTATAGGTTAGACCGTTACATTTAAGTTTTTTATCTTTCATCTGTAATAACAATTCGGCCTCTTTGGGATGAACACTTTCTAATAATTCTATAAAAAGATATTCTCTTCTCTGTTGGTTAAGATTTGGATTTCCACCTTCTACAAATAAATATAATTTCCTCATCAATCCGTACAAGTATGTAGGGTTTTCTGTTTCATCTACTACAGATTTATAAGGGGGATCTCCAGGCGGTAAGAGAAATTTTATATTCGGGTCATAAGTGTACTTTAGTAGTTCTCTTAAAGCGCCATTGTTTCCGTGTTTGAGAAGAATCTCTTTTTTATCTTTCTTAGTTTTAGCTTTTGCGACATCCGCAAATATAGTTACTAATGATATAGCCATGATTAAAAATCTCCAACGTATTCCATCAAATTTTTCAACTTCTTTTCAATAAAGTAATTCATGAGTTTGCCGTGTACTGGACTCTGCTCATCAAACTGTGTCCTAATATTTATACGAATTGATTCTGGAGTTTCCCCTAAATCTACCATTGTTTTGTTCCTATGGTAGTTTCTGAGCATATCTCCTGTACAAAATTCCTCTGGTGATTTACCCCTCCAAGCGTCTAGTTTCTTCTTGGTGATGGGTGTTTGTCGTTTACCCTCAGTT
>DQKQ01000066.1 GCA_015660615.1 Flavobacteriales bacterium | reverse complement strand
TATTCTCAAAAGCGTTAAACATTGGAATCCGTATATGCTAAAGCATAAATAACAGCAAGATTGTAAAATATACTATGGCGGCGAAAAGGTTAAGTGGTTCTACAGTTTCTTCCAACAC
Source organism: Flavobacteriales bacterium (assembly GCA_015660615.1). Classification (GTDB taxonomy): domain Bacteria; phylum Bacteroidota; class Bacteroidia; order Flavobacteriales_D; family Sanyastnellaceae; genus UBA974. Next base: position 6,859 of record DQKQ01000066.1, on the reverse strand, counting down.
CTTAAAAAAGTGGTTATTATCTGGCCATACCAATGCCGCATCTGATAGAGAACAAGCAATCCTTAGTGAGTTTGAGGGATTAACGTGGGTTCGTAAAGATGTAGATTCAAATGTTACTGGCAACACTAACCCCCAATATCCTTATTATTGGACTACAGGGGCCAGAGATCAAGTATGGCAAGTATGGATGGAACCACCAGCCATGGGTAGTGAAGATATAGAAAAATGGGTTATGCGAGAGATTAAGGGTGCTAAAGGCACTTGGTCATTAGGTATTTTTCCCGGAATGATGCATTACGAATCCATTAATTGGGAAAACATATTGTATTCAGGAATATATCGTCTTCAACACCCATAAGCATAAATAGGTGCTTACATCTACTTTAACCCATGAGTCTTAACGCTACTCTTAGAGTTCCACTCGCTAAGAATATCCTGCGTGGATTTGAGGCCATCAATGAAGAAGGTATTCTTTGTTTTGATGAATCAGGACTTTCTGTGATGTTAGTTGATGGTAATCATTATAAAATGTTAAGAGTAGTTATCCCTGCTGACGCTTTCCAATCTTATGAATGGAAGTTTACTGAACCACAAGAAGTCGGAGTAATTTTTGCTCGAATGGGTGCTATCATTAAGACTTTGATTGCCAAAGATGAATTGACTTTAGCACTCGATCACCACAATGAGAATCTTCGTTTCCGATTGCTGGCCAATGGTATCAGTCAAACAGTAAAATTATTGCGTCTTGATTTGATGAACCGAGTGAGCATTTGGCCACAGAGAGATTGGGACTATCAGACCACAATCCCCGGCAAAAACGTCAAAGACTTCCTAAGAACCGTTGAAAAGACTATTTCATTTACTTTATCTGCCGAGGTCGAAGAAGAAACCTCCAACATTGTTTTCCAATCCAATTCTCAAGACGAACCCGTTATCTGGAAACATCCAGTAGATTTATCTGGAGAAGTAGGGCCAACATTGTTTACTACAACAGAAGTTGCCAGTAGCCTAACCGCCGTTGGTAAAAATGATATTGATATCAGGGGTGCTGTTAAATCCCCTGTGGAGTTCGATTGGAACATAGAAGGATGCCAATTCACTGCCTTAATTGCCAATAGGAGTTGAAAAAATGAATAAGAAAATAGTAATTCGTAGAAAGAAAAGTAAACCAACAAGTTATGAGGCTGCTAAGTCTTTAGTAACTGTAACAGAAGAAGTGACCGCCCAACTATTGATAGATAGATTGATTGATTTGGGTCGTCGTGAGATTCCAACCAAGCGTAGTTTGAGTGCTATGATGAAGAAGGATCGGGATTTTGAAACTGTTCCCACTACCTCCTCTCGTGGACCAACCACCTTCCGAAGAATCTCTTGAAGGTCTTGAACCCGATTTGGTAATAATGCCAAACAATCAAAATGGTGTATAACAAACTATGCTTATGGTTGGTAGGGTTTTGAACCCCTTAAAGAAAAGCATATATAGTTGGTGGGAATAAGAGGAGATTGCATGAGTTCAAGATTCTATTTAACCGAAACTTTCATTGATAAATACAAGCGAAAGAAAGCCCCATTTGGATTCAATGGTTTGGGAGAATTGGTGTATAATAGAACATATTCCAGACTCAAGGAAAATGGAAAGAATGAACAATGGTGGGAAACCGTTCAGCGTGTTGTCGAAGGAACTTTCAATATGCAAAAGAGGCACATTGAACATAATGGTCTTGGATGGAATGCTTGGAAAGCACAACACTCTGCACAGGAAATGTATGATCGTATTTTTAATATGAAGTTCTTACCGCCCGGTCGTGGTCTATGGGCTATGGGAACACCACTTACTGAAGAAAAGGAACTCCATGCTGCTTTAAACAACTGTGCTTTCGTTTCTACTGCTAACATCAAGGATGATTTGGCTAAGCCTTTTACATTCCTTATGGATGCTTCTATGTTGGGCGTAGGCGTAGGCTTTGATACTAAGGGTGCTGGTCAACTCATAATTAAAGGCCCCGCAGAGAACCGACACACTGATGAGTTTGTCATCCCTGACACTCGAGAAGGCTGGGTCGAGTCCCTGCGGATGCTAATTGAATCTTATTTTGTAGGCACTGCCCCCGTTACTTTCGATTATTCTGATATCAGAGCCGTAGGAATGCCCATTAAAGGTTTTGGAGGAGAATCCAGTGGTCCCAGACCACTCATTGAGATGCATGAATTAATTAGTGATATTTTAGATAAAGAAATTGGCAGCCCTATTACATTAACCTCTATTGTTGATATTATGAACCTCATTGGTAAGTGTGTTGTGTCAGGCAATGTCCGCCGAACTGCAGAAATTGTTTTCGGTCCACCTGATTCTGAAGAATATATTGATCTCAAAAATTATGAAGTTAATCCACAAAGGGAAACCTATGGATGGACCTCTAATAATTCTATTTATGCCGAACTTGGTATGGATTATAATGAATCCTCAGAGCGCATCAAACTTAATGGTGAACCCGGATTTGCATGGTTAGATAATATGAGGGCATATGGTCGTATGGCTGATGAACCTAATTATAAAGACCATCGAGCCTGTGGCGGAAATCCGTGTTTGGAACAAACTCTGGAATCCTATGAACTTTGTTGTCTGGTAGAAACTTTTCCAACCAATCATGATTCTTTAGAAGATTATCTTAAGACTCTTAAGTATGCTTACCTGTATGCCAAAACTGTAACTTTGGGTAAAACCCATTGGCCTGAGACCAACCGAGTTATGCTTCGTAATCGAAGAATTGGTTGTTCTATGTCTGGAATTGCACAATTCCTTACTTCCCGTGGAATGAGTCCACTCATTAAATGGATGGATACTGGCTACCACCATATTCAGAAATTGGATGAAGAATATTCCAATTGGTTTGCTATCCCTAAGTCCATTAAGACTACTTCCATTAAGCCTTCTGGAACCGTCAGCCTTTTGGCTGGTTCCACCCCCGGCATTCACTTCCCAGAAAGTAGATACTATATTAGGCGTATGCGAATTGGAGCCACCTCTAATCTAATTGCTCCTTTGAAAAAGGCAGGATATAAAATCGAACCTGCTTTTGGAGCCGAGAAAGATACTGTAGTAGTTGAAATCCCTGTAGACGTAGGTGAAGGTGTTCGCACCGTTTCCGAAGTTTCTATGTGGGAACAATTAGCCTTGGCTGCTGTGGCCCAACGTTACTGGGCAGATAATCAAGTGTCTTGCACCGTCACTTTCGATCCTGAAACAGAAGGCAACCAATTAGGCCATGCTCTCGATGTTTTCCAATATCAACTCAAAGGTATTTCTTTCTTGCCTCGCTTAGACCATGGTGCTTATCCACAAATGCCTTATGAGGCTATTGATGCCGACACTTATCATACTCGGCACGATGCACTTGGCAAACTTAACTTCGGGCGAATCCGTGGTGAAGAAATTATCATTGAAAGATTCTGTGATAATGATGTGTGTGAAATTGATTTTAAGGCCACACCATTAACAGAAATTGAAGAAACCGATGTTGAAGTTACTACTGTTTAATAGACATTAATACTACTAAACATAAGGTATAAATAGTAGTCCGACACAATAAGTTATATGGGACGCAGTAAAGCACAGTTAATCACCACTATGGCTATCAAGATGATGTCTAAAGATCCGGCCACCGCACAAGATGTTTATTCGGCGTTGAGAGAAAAAGGGTGTTATTATCTACCCACAGTTCGAGAAATTACCTTTGCATTACGCACCGATAAACGGTTTTTTGAATTGGGAAAAGTGAAAGTAGGAAGTTTAGTTCGCACACGTTCACATGATGTATGTCTATGGGGACGAATTGATATTAACTATAATTAACTATAAAATTATATTATTTGGACCAACAACAAAATATAAATAGTGGGTCTGTTGATTTTATACAATGGACTTCGAATTATCATTAGTTAGTGCAGAAGTTCGTTCTGAAATAATTCACGATAGTTGCACTTACGCTCAGCACAGGCTATCCCACCTCAATACCTGCTGCCAGATATTATTAAAAAAGATGCAGCAACTATTGGGGGCTTAATAATTGACAGCCAAGAAAGATAAAGAGTTAGTAGAAAACTTCGTCATGGAGTTTACTGACATGATGTCGGCTTTTTTAGAGGATTATGAATCATATAGTGACTCCTTGGCCCGCATGGAAGAAAACGTTTGCTCATTACATGAAGATATCTCATTAGTTACCAAAATTGTTCGTGATGGAAATGGACAAGCACCATTGATGACCCGTATGGCCATATTAGAAGAACGGGCCAGCACAGACGAAAACACCAGAAGAAAATACTGGGAGTTATTTTTAACCGCTCTCCCCGGTGTAGTTGCCGTGTTCCTTGTGTTGTGATATTTTTGAGCGGCACCGTATTTTATTGTATCTTAGTGTGCTTTGTTTTAATATGTCTTATTTTTGACTGGTTCCGGAGCGGTCTTGAAGACAAATTATAAATAGTAGTATTTACCATATGGGTATATGCCATATGCAGACCCTGCCAAAAAACAAGAGTATATGGCTCGTTACAATTCTGAATATTATGAACAGAAGCGAGAGGTCATTATCCCCCGTGTAAACATAAATAAAAATAAACTAAGGAAGGAGAAGAAAGAATGGTGTCTTCATTCTACTACAGGCCATTGTTATTATTGCCCACAGAATAATCCAGAATATCTTTTAGTTCGTTCATTTAACCGAGTGTTGTTACCCACCCCGGTTTGTGACCAGTCATGGGAGACGCTAAAAACGCATACCGACCAGTTAGAAATTATTTGCACGGTTTGTGATCGAGACCGTAGACGTAAACCTGTTAAAGTATAAGTAGTTGTGTAGATAATTATTTATTATGCCTTCTCGACCTGCCGGTCCACATATGAAAACCACGATAATGGTTACTAATGAAGATAATGAATGGTTAGCACCCCATGATTGGCTTGCCCACATCCTCTTCCCCGATAAGTTTCCACCTGACGCAAAAGATGCTAAGTTAATGCCATTTACCACCACTCAAAATTATGGTCAAGTATCTGGATCGGATTTAGTGTATCACACCGATGATTACGACAATCCAACATGGATGGCATTTACGAGTCTCACGAGAATAAAGAAGTTCCTGAAACCGAGGGCGATTGAACAAGGTTTGGTGAGCAAAGATGAAATTGTTGATGCTTTCAATAAGTCTATTGGGCCATTTGGTTCCGCTGTTGTGGGAACAGTTGGAACGGAGATTCTTTTTTGGGATAAAGCAGATTATGATAATGAAGACAGTTGGACCTCTTATGATAACACAGGAGAGGTAGCCCTTGAAAGATATAAAAAAGCATTGGTCATCAAAATCTTCCACGAATCTATCAATGTTGTTAAAATAAGCAAAGTATAAGTAGTCGAAAGATAAATATATTTACATGGTGCACCTTAACCTTATCGTAGATTGCTCTGGAAGTATGGCTGCAGATGCAGCCCAATGGAAAAAATATACTTTTGCCAGATGGGAAGTAGCCCGAATTGTTAGTGCTATTGCTATTAAAGAACTTAGGGAAGGGGATTCAGTTCAAATAGTTGAGTTTGAGAGTCAGCCTACAGTCGCCATTCCTATCACAAAAGAGTTAAGTGGTGTTATTTTAGCCCTCACAGCATATAATAGAGAAGTTAATAAGATGTTGTTTTACCCCAGAGGGGGGACTAATATTGCTGCAGGATTACAGGCTGCACTGGCAGGCGCAGATAAGAGAGAGAAGAATATCACAGTTATTATTACCGATATGTGGGATAAACCCGGATCTTATATTTTTAATGCATTGCAGGCCGACTCCTCAAACCAAAGTGGGAATAAAACTAATTTCAAAGCATTTGGAGATTTAGGTCCTGTCTATGTTTGCATCATTACTGATATTTCCGCAGAGAAAGATGCTCAAGAAGGATGCAAGAATCTTTCTAAATCCATTAGTAAAGAATATGGTTTCAAGTGGAATGATTGTCATGTAGTTGCTTTCGATGGAACTTATGATCCTGTTCTCCAGTGGGGCAATCATCTCCAGAAGATACTTTAGTAACCTTTTTACAAGAACGAAGAATAAAGTATAAATAGGAAGCCACACCTACTCTGACTATGGTAACTATTGTTCGTCAACCTCAAACTTTTTACAGGCGCACTGCCAGTAAAAACGTAGTTCAATGGACTATCTGGCTTGAAGAAGATAAACAAATCTATACCATCAAGACATCTCATGGTCAAAAGGGTGGTAAAATTATTGAAGATGCTGGAGTCGTTATTGTTAGTGGTAAATCAGGGAGAACTCCTGATGAACAAGCCATCTTAGAGTTTGATTCCAAAGTGAAGAAACATCGAGACCAAGGCTACACATTCAACACTGATGGAATAAATGTCAATCTTGCACCTGTGCCTATGTTGGCTCAAAATTATGAAAAGCACGGTCACAAAATTAGTTTCCCTGCAATCGCCCAGCCAAAACTCGATGGAGTTAGGTGCACTGCTAAAATGGAATCAGATGGTAGTGTCAGTCTTTTATCTCGAAAGGGAAAAGAGTTTCAACTCTTGGATCAGATTAGAAAAGCAGTGCAAGCAGTAGGATTACCTCAAACATTTATTTTAGATGGTGAATTGTATTCTGACGATTTAGATTTCCAGCGAGTAGTGGGATTGGTTAGAAAGCATACCCACAAGAATCAAACCGATATTGATGACATGAAGAAAGTTAAATTAAATATATTTGACGCCATGGATACTAAAAACCCAAAAATGCCTTTCATTCAGCGATGGAAAATGGCTAAGCAGTGGGTAGATAAAGATGCTACTGGCACACTAACTA
>DQKQ01000275.1 GCA_015660615.1 Flavobacteriales bacterium | reverse complement strand
TACTTCTATGCCGGGGTGGCGGAATTGGTAGACGCGCCGGATTCAAAATCCGGTTTCTTCGGAAGTGCGAGTTCGATTCTCGCCCTCGGCACCACCCTTAAAACCTTTATATATAAGGCTATTAAAGAATTTAGTCAAAATTCATCATCCTTAAAAACCATCAAAATATACCCTATGGGGGAATTTTGGGGGAATACATTCATTTACACCAACTCTCTGTAAATAGTGTCTATAAAGCATTTATATGGCGTCATACTGGGTGAATTACACATTAATTCCCCCATTACTCCCCCTCAGATATACCTTTATCCTCTATATTCCCTTTATTTATACGGCTTTAAAGAATTACAACACATGATTATATGTCCTGTGTTGCTTTAAATTATCCTTTGTTGTACTGTTTAGTTTGTAGTGATTTTGAGTGGATAATATGGCTTTTATAGAGGAAAGAACATATTCAGGCGGTAAGAAGCGTTATCGGGTGCAGGTAAGACTTAAAGGTTATCCTACGCAATCTGCCACGTTTGAACGTAGAACCGATGCAAAGAAGTGGGCGCAAGATACAGAGTCGGCTATTCGCGATGGGAGACACTTTAAAACATCAGAGGCAAAACGACATACTGTTGGCGAAATGATTGATCGCTATATGAAAAGTGTACTGCCATCAAAAGGCTATCAAGCCTACAACCAAAAACCTCAGTATGAGTGGTGGAAAAACAGGATTGGTGATTATTCATTGGCAGATGCTAGTCCCTCATTAATCGCTGAGTGTCGTGATGAATTACTTGAAGGGATCACACATTTAAAGCAAAAACGATCACCCGCTACAGTTAATAGGTACATGGCTGCTCTCTCTCACTGTTTCACGATAGCAGTTAAGGAATGGGGTTGGTTGGATGATTCCCCTATGAGGAAAGTTAGAAAGATGAAGGAACCCAGGGGACGGATACGCTTCTTATCTGATGACGAGCGACCAGCACTATTAGACGCTTGTCGAGAATCAGAAAACCCTTACTTATATACCATTGTAGTTCTGGCGTTATCTACCGGTGCAAGACAAGGAGAAATATTGTCATTGAAATGGGACCAAGTCGACTTGAAACGGAAACTTATCACGCTCTATGAAACAAAAAATAAGGAGATACGTTCATTGCCCTTAACTGGTCACGCTTTAAAATTGGTTAAAGACTTAAACAAGGTCAGACGTATAAATACCGATCTTCTTTTTTCGAGCAAAACTAAAAATCAGCCAGTTGATATTCGCTATTCATGGGCAGTCGCATTGACAACAGCAAAAATTGAAAATTTTAGATTCCATGACTTACGTCATAGCGCCGCTTCTTATCTTGCAATGAATGGCGCAACACTCGCTGAGATTGCCGAAATACTAGGACATAAAACTTTGCAAATGGTGAAACGCTACAGTCACTTGACTGAGCAACATACAGCCAAAGTTGTGACAAAGATGAATAAAGAAATCTTTGGTTAGAATGGCTAAGATAAATAAAAAAATTGATGGTCCATTAGTAGAACCAATGAGACCTTTGATAAAAGGAATCATTGCTCAAGTCCAAAATGATCCTTATAACTCTTACAATGCCAAATTAAAATTGTTGTGTGAACATTACGATCTAAATTCAGATCGTTCTCAATATTCTGATTTAGCTATTGCCCTAGCGATAGATCATGTGCCTGGTTTTAAGTATAAGAAAAAATCTGGTGCTAAAACTAAATGGACAATGTGGAGTAGGGCTTGCTTGGTTGTCGAAATCGAACGACTGCGAAATTCGAAAAATCAATCTCACAGTATCATGTGGGCAATAACACAGTTATCAAAAAGTTCTTTGTGGAAATCTCTTGTAAAGAGCAAGAAAACCCCAAATCATGCACTTCGGCAGCAGTATTACAAAGCTAAAGAGCATTTCCTTTCTAAAGCTTTATTAAGTACTTATAAAAAGATGGAAGATAAAAATACTCTTGATGAATGGGATGATGTAGTCAAGTTACTTTGTAAATAATTCTTCACCTAATTAATTTACAACTATTTTTTGTAAATTAATTTAACTCCAATTTTTTTACACCTATAACTCACAAAGGCGCACAAAGAACAAATTGTGTGGGCGTTAAATTTCAATAACCTTTTGAGGTATAGGCTATGGACAAATCACCGAATCTGAAAACTGTTTCTCAATTCACTGAGAGCAATCCTGCTTTTACGCTAGGCGGTCTACGCTGGCAGATATTCAATGAGGATGAAAACGGCCTCAAAGAAGCAGGGGCGATCATACGAATTGGTCGAAAGGTGTTGATTGATGTGGATCGTTATTTCTATTGGGTTTATTCACAAAACAAATCACGCGACATTGCCAAGGAGGCTGACTTATGAGCCTCCGAAAACCAGTCAATGAAAATTGCAAAGAATGTATATATGACAACCTAGCACCAGGAACATGGTTACAACAAGTCACGCTTTGCTCTATCAAAACGTGTCGTTTATACAAGGTGCGTCCTCAAACTAAGGCACAGATACCAGACAACGTACTTTCCTATTACCAAGCTGGCAAAACAGGTGCTTCTCAGGGTATTTCAGCATGATTAACAACCTGATCAACAGACTAGACAAGGTAAAACAAACAGGAAAAGACAGATACATTGCGAGGTGTCCGTCACACGAAGATAGATCTCCATCACTAGCAATCAGAGAAGTTGATGATCGCGTTCTCATACATTGTTTT
>DQKQ01000129.1 GCA_015660615.1 Flavobacteriales bacterium | reverse complement strand
CATGTGGAGATTTCCACATATGCATCACACCCGGGGCAGGTGTAGTTACTTACTATTGTATAGGGACCGAACTCGTCTTCTAAGTCGTGATCGCCACCCCAAAGCAACTCTGATTTACAATACCCACATATCCACGCCATGTTACTCTACCTCAATCTTCAGCATTGGTTTTTTCTCTTCTACCATAGACGGGAAGTATAACATCTTCAAATACTATATGCGCTTCTTCTGTTGAATAGTATAATTTTACGTAAGCTTTTCTGCCTTCATAATCGAACGCTTCACATGCTTCATATCCGCAAACATAGATTGCTTTAAAATGATGTACGTCTTGATCGGAATGAATAGCATTTACCAACTGGAGAGGCCGGCTGCACAGAGCACAATTTCTCTCTGGATAGGGAAAGTCTTTTATTACCCTACCAAGAATTCTAATTCCGCTACCCAGAATCCTCATCGCCATCATTCTCCAAACTCGCAATGAAACCAAGTATCTTTTCTAACTCTACGGGATTGTCTCCGAGTCCCATTTCCTTCATGGATTCAATGGCATTAGACTTCATCATACTGATCATGCACGATATCATATTATCTAAACTAGTGATACCGAGTTCCAATCCACTGATAAGTAACCGAAGATGCATTACGGTTACGTCATAGTCTTCTCCGGGTGACATAATGTAAAATACAGGATTGAGTTCGCCTTTATTATCCGGTAAGAGTTTTACCGTCAAGTCCATTTCCTCAATTTCTGTTACATCTTCACCGGTTGCTGGTACAATCTTCAATGGTTTACCTCTTCCGCACCACCGATAATGCCGGTGCGATAGCTAGTTGTATGGAAAGTATTAATAGAACCACACTCCAGTAGTTTACCACATAGTCGGTTATTTTAAAAGCCAGCCATCCGGGCAACGCTGCTATCATACACCAAACAACGTGAAACATCAGATTTTTCATACGTTCATCCTATCACAAATCTGTTCATTTTGGAGTGATCCAAAAAAAATAAGGGAGCATCCACCACTTTTCAAGAAAACCACGCTAGACTCATTACGTGCTAGCCGAGCATGCCAGTTAGTCGCTAGCTTTCTATATTTTAAGGTGTATAATATTATGGGTATGAGATATGTAGCTTTAGCAGAATGTGATGATTGTCCACCTACTCCTATCATAGATGAAGACTATCTAACAGTCTGTAAAATAGATGATGAGTATATCGGCATTACAAGATGTCAATATTGTAGACGACCAATACAATATTGGATGTCAGAAGAAGATGCTACGGCATTTGCTGAATTAGGAGTTAACGTAATGACATGGTGTTAAAAACAGACATATCATGGTTTACCCCACAAGCTATAGATGCTACGGGTACTTCTTGGCGTAGTGCAGGATATACTGAGGTATCTTTAAATCTCTTTCAGTCACTTAAAGATAAAGGACAGCGTGTACTATGGAATGCTACTGGTACTAAGTGGCACGTAAACTACTGTCTACCTTACTACTATCAGTTTGAAGTACCTAGAATAGTTGGGTATACCCCTTGGGAGTATACGGCTATTCCTCCAGCTTGGGTAGATCAATTGAATCGTTGTGAGCAGGTGTGGACTACAAGTGACTGGTGTAAAGAAGTTTTTGAAAAGTATAATCTGGATCCTCCAGTTAGTGTACTTGCACATGGTATATCTGATGATTGGAATATAGAAGAACGAGAGATTGGTGACAAGTTTTATTTTTTGCATGTTGGTGGAGAACTTCCACGCAAGAATGTGCAACTGGTTATCTCAGCTTTCTTAGAATGTTTTGATGGAGAAGAAGACTATCACTTAATCCTTAAGACTTCGGAAGGCATTGAGAATCGTAACTTACAACCCTCTTTACAGGATCTTGAGAAGCATCCACAAATTACAGTTTTAAATGGGTATATACCTAAGGATTCATTAGTGTCTCTTTATAAACATAGCCACTGTATGGTCTATCCCACAGCGGGTGAGGGTTTCGGATTGATTCCTTTTCAGGCGATAGCAACGGGGATGCCAACTATTTGTACCGAGCTTTCTGGATGTAGTCAATTTGCTGACATGTCCATGCCTCTTGCAGCAACTTGGGATGACCCACCGGAGCGTGAAATTGAACATCATAATCTTGTAGGCACTGGTGCTCAGATGGCCATTCCAGACTACCAAGATCTCTGTAGATTGATGAAGAAGGTTACAACCGAGTACTACGAGGAAAAGGCAAAAGCCATGCGTTCGGCTCGTATTATTCACCAATATGAAACATGGGATCATGTTGCAGATGAACTTCTAGATTTTCTAGAAATATCTTAATTACCTGCTTAAATGTCCTCGCTTCGGAATCCAGATCATGGTATGCTGGGTACTCGTACCCCCCCACCCCAGCGGGGGATTTTTTGTAGTAAAAGGAGCAAGTGTGACTGTTATAAATAAAACTATGGATCTGACTCAATTGAGTGAGGTTGGAACTAAGACCAGCGGTGGAAGAATTAAGATTCCATCGTTTTTTCGTAAAAGCGGATATCAAGGTTATAAGATATTTTTAGATAGGTATACATTAAAAGCACCAAAAGGTAAGCTTACGGTTGGTGATATAGTCTTAGCAATAGTTACTCCTGATCCGAAGTGGCCAGTTAAAGAGATTTCTATTGTTGATGATATTGATGAAGATAACCGTTTAGTAAAAGTTACTACTTATCACGGCAATGTTGCTGTGGTTGAAATGGATCTTATTTCTAAGCCTTTAGAATTGCAGGTAGAGGACGTTAAGACTCGTGTTGCATCTGCTTTAGCGGCGTGCGAATCGGGAGAAGATATCGCAGAGATTGAAGCAAAGTTTAAAGATATTCTTTTTGATTATTTTATTCCGGGTGGTCGCATCATCGCTGGGGCCGGTACGAAAGGTCTGACTCTTCAGAACTGTTTTGTGCTACCATGTCCCAAAGACTCAAGGGGAGGAATTTTTGAAAGCGTCAGAGAAATGGCGGAAACCCACTCAAGGGGTGGGGGCGTTGGTATCAACCTGTCTTCTCTACGGCCTCGCTATGCTCCTGTTATCGGTGTTAACGGGACTTCTAGCGGTGCTGTCTCTTGGGGAAAGATGTATAATCTGTCTACAGGGCTTATCGAACAGGGAGGTTCACGACGCGGCGCCACGATGCTAATGATCAATGATTGGCATCCAGATGTAGAAGAGTTTATTAATGCGAAACATACGCCCGGTGAATTTGAAAATGCAAATATGTCGGTATGTATTTCCGATGCTTTTATGGAAGCTTTGGAAAAAGACGATAAATGGGATCTACTGTTTCCAGACACTAAAGATTCTGAGTACGATGAGCTTTGGGATGGCAACATTAACTACTGGCATAACGTTCTTGGTAAGAAAGTAAATGTTTATAAAACTGTTCGTGCGGTAGATGTTTGGAATCAGATTGTTTCTTCTGCACATGCCTCTGCTGAACCGGGACTTCATTATTTAGACCGATCAAACAAGATGAGCAACTCCCATTATTTTGCTCCCCTGGTAGCAACCAACCCTTGTGGAGAACAGCCTCTTGAGGCATACGGTGTATGCACCCTGGGAGCGATTGATTTGTCTAAGTTCGTCACTGACGATATAGAGTTTGATTGGGACAAGTTGCGTTATGTTGTTCACAATTCGGTTAGGTTTTTAGATAACGTAATTAACATTAATGAATATCACTTTGATTCTATTAGAAAAAACCATACCAACAACCGGCGAATAGGGCTAGGTGTAATGGGTCTTGGTGAGCTTTTGATTCGCATGCGTCTTAGGTATGGGTCAAAAGATAGTCTTATCTTTATTGATGAATTATTTAAGACTATGGCGTTTGAGTCATACCAAGCATCAATCAATCTTGCCAAGCTTAAGGGCGAATTTAAATACTTTGAGGCAGAGTCCTATTTGCGATCCGGTTATATGAAAGCCATGCCGGAAGAAATTAGGGAGCAGGTTAAACAGCATGGCATTCGCAATGTCTGTTTACTGACAGTGGCTCCCACTGGAACTACTGGTACCATGATGGGAACATCAACCGGTATTGAACCATATTTCAGTTGGCAGTACACTCGAAAGTCTAGACTTGGAACAGAAATAGAGACCGTATCTGTCATTGATGATCTAGGATTAGATATTAAAGATTTACCAGAATACTGCGTAACGGCTATGGGCCTAAAGCCAGAACAGCATGTGGCTGTTCAGGCGGCAATCCAGCGTTGGGTTGATTCTGCTATTAGCAAGACAACCAATTGTCCGTCGGACTTCTCTATAGAAGACACTGATAAACTGTATAGGTTGGCTTACGAACTTGGGTGCAAGGGTATCACCATCTATCGAGACAACTCTCGAGATGAACAGGTACTGAACCAGATGTCTCTTGGTTTAGATGAAGAGATTCAGGCATGTAGGATTGATGATCCTGATTGTCCAACTTG
>DQKQ01000094.1 GCA_015660615.1 Flavobacteriales bacterium | reverse complement strand
ATGGACTCTGACGGTGCAAAAATTTGGGGTAAAATGACTAAGAAGTGCTCTGAGGAAAACAACCGCGCTGTAGCAGTAGTTCTCGACAACTTAGTTTTCAGCGCTCCCAATGTACAATCTGCTATTACTAACGGTAGGTCACAAATTAGTTTCGGTTCTCAGCAAACTTCAGAACAAAAAATCGTTGAAGCTGAGGATCTTTCTAGTCTTTTAAAGGCTGGTTCACTTCCTGCACCTGCTCGCATCGTTGATGAAGTGAGCATAGGCCCGCAACTCGGAGAAGATAACATTAAAGCAGGAATGTCATCTTTCATCATCGCTTTACTTGTGGTGTTTGCTTACATGATTTTCTACTATAGCGGTGCTGGTGTGGTTTCTAATATAGCACTGCTAGCTAACCTGTTTTTCCTTATTGGAGCTCTTGCATCTCTCGGAGCTGCTCTAACTCTACCTGGAATTGCTGGTATCGTACTTACTATAGGTATGGCCGTTGATGCTAACGTACTTATATATGAGCGTATCCGTGAGGAAATGCGACACGGGAAAGGCCTCGCCCTCGCAGTTAAGGAAGGATACTCTAAAGCCTACAGTGCTATTATCGATGCGAACATCACTACTTTACTTGTAGCTTTAATTCTGTACAGCTTCGGTAGTGGTTCTATTCGCGGATTTGCTACAACACTTATTATAGGTATTTTCACTTCTCTATTTAGCGCTATTGTAATTACACGACTTGTGTTCTTCTCTCGCTTAGAAAAAGGCAAGAATATTCGTTTTGCTTCTAAAACAACTGAAAATTGGTTCCACTCATCGGCTATAGATTTTATCGGCAAGCGTAAAAGGATGTACGTTCTGAGTGCCTTAGTTATCCTAGGAGGTCTAGGCTCTCTAGCATCTCGAGGTCTCAACTACGGTGTTGAATTTACTGGTGGAACGACTTTTGACATTTCGTTTAATGATGAAATTGATACTGATGACGTTAGATCTGCCCTATCTACTGCTTTCACTGAAGACGGTACTCCTGGAAATCCTATGGTCCAAACCAAAGAGTCTGACCAGAAACTCCGCGTTATGACGAACTTCATGATCGAATCTGCAAGCGAAAATGTTGATGAAGAAATCAATGCAGCTTTAGAAGCAGGACTTTCAACTCTCAACCTTACAAAAGATGACGATTACTCAATCGACATGTACAACAAGGTTGCAACTACAATTTCTGATGACTTCCGAGATGGTGCAAAAAAAGCAACGATATTCTCACTTCTCATCATCTTCCTTTACATCGTATTCCGTTTCCGCAAATGGCAGTATGGGCTTGGAGCTCTTATTGCTACAACTCACGATGTACTTATCGTACTTTCAGTGTTCAGTGTTTTCTGGGGAATACTACCTTTCACAATGGAGATTGACCAAGCATTTATCGCGGCCATCCTAACTGTAATCGGTTACTCTATTAACGATACTGTAGTTGTATTCGATCGTATTCGTGAGTACGTTGGTCTATACAGCGAAAAGCGTGATGATCGCACTCTAGTAAATGATGCTCTTAACAGCACACTATCTCGTACTGTTAACACTTCACTTTCTACATTTGTTGTCCTCCTGACTATCTTCTCTTTCGGTGGAGACAACATTAAAGGATTCGTTTTCGCACTTATGATAGGTGTGGTGGTAGGAACTTACAGTTCTATTTTTATAGCTACTCCAAGCGTTCTTGACTTGAGTAAAAAGCTTTCTAAGTAATTTTAATTACTTATTACAACTTTTACACTTAATTATTATAAGAGTTTACTCTTAAAGTCCTATATAACAATATGTATAACAACAGCTTCCCCAAAAGGAGGCTGTTTTTATTATTGCAAATAACATTATAAACAAAATAGTAGTAATATAAAAAAATACATCAAATCTTATTCTTTTTTTGGTCATGATAAATATTTTTTGTTGTACTTTTTCATATTTGTTATTATATATCTACTTTCCAAACCATTTTACATGAATTGTTTGTACTCCTTTTTCACCAAATTTGACACAATAAAATCACCTATTTTATTAATAGGAATCTTATTTTTTCACTCTATTAATATTTTCGCAATTGAAGTAGATATAAATAAAATTATTGTTGATGGGTGTACTGATGACACCGCATGCAACTATGACCCACTTGCCGATACAGATGATGGATCTTGTTCATATGACGATGCAGACGGAGATGGGGTTTGTGATGACGATGAAATTCTTGGTTGCACTGTTGCTGTAGCATGTAACTACAACTCAGCGGCCACTGATGATGATGGTAATTGTGATTACACCAGTTGCTATGTTTTTGGCTGTCTGAATATATTTGCTTGCAACTACGACCCCTTAGTTGACTATGATGATGGGACATGTGATTTCACAACCTGTGCCGGTTGCACCGATATTACGTCTTGTGATTATGACCCCACCGCTACAATAAATGATGATCTTGCTTCATGTTTGGACTTTACTTCTTGTTATGGCTGTATGGATTCTGAGGCTGACAACTACGATCCCACTGCTACTATTGACGATGGGGTTTGTCTTTATTACGGGTGTACTCTTTCTGTCGCATGTAACTACGATGCTACTGCGAATACGAATGATGGTTCATGTGAATTCACTTCATGTGCTGGTTGTATGACGCCTACTGCATGTAACTACGATCCAACTTTCCTTTATCACTATGCTCCCGATTGCGTTTTCCCTGATCCAGGTTATGATTGTGGTGGAGTGTGTTTGCTAGATACAGATGGCGATGGGGTTTGTAATATGTTTGAAATACCTGGGTGTGATGACGTTAATGCTTTAAACTACGATCCTACCGTTACAGATGATAACGGAACATGTACTTATCCTGTCCCAGGATGTAT
>DQKQ01000010.1 GCA_015660615.1 Flavobacteriales bacterium | reverse complement strand
TACAAGAAGGGATAATGTAGAAGATTTAAGTAATATATATCGTTAATAATCAACGACTAACAGTAATTATATGGCGGAGAGAGAGGGATTCGAACCCTCGATGAGCTATAAACCCATACACGCTTTCCAGGCGTGCTTAGATAAAATCGTTATCTTCCTCCGAAGTCCACTACCTCTACGTTTCAGGTCGTCCTTAGATCTAAAAGATACCTGAAGTCCCATAATTGTCAATATTCTGTCAATCTTTGGGTTTCGGTTTGGTGTTTCGGTTTGGTGTTTCGGTTAAGTTTTGTAAGTAAGGTTTGGTGTTTCGGGGGAGAGTTTATTATTATAGGTATTCTGGAAGATTGGCAGAGCGGTCGAATGCGCCACCTTGGAAAGGTGGTTATGGGGAAACCTATACGGGGGTTCGAATCCCTCATCTTCCGCCATTTATTTAAATTATTTCAATAAAATCAATAACTTATATATAGGTATAATTGGTACATATCTACCTACGGGCCTAACGAAAAACATTGCTGATCACTAGCTTGGTAATGAGTCAGTTACAGACTTTCCTGATGGGGTTCAACAATCTGTATTACGATGCCCGATTCGGGCTGCTCCATAATATCAACAGATCGCACTTTAGGATGAACGTATCCTGCGATCGTCTTATGACAATCTATCCTGATACTTAACTCGTTTGCCTCATCGACCGCTATCCCGGCAAGAGAAACAAGCGGATCATAACCAGGAAAGAATTCTTCAAGTCTTTCACGAAGTGCCGCCCTGTTTTTATTGGGTGTCCCTTTCTGTCGACCGCCTGTTTTAAGGCCCTGTGCCATCTAGATATCTCCATATTAGATCTAGTGCAATTCTAACACTTTGAATTAATCACCTCTCCAGTCTGTTGGAATCCTCTCTACAATAGACATCTGAACCTTCTCTGCAGTATCGCTCACCGATACCAATGCTGCCTAAGCTACGCAGACATCATAGATACTCATTATATTTGGTCTTAGACCATCCTCGGCCTTTGGTCTTGAACCCGTCCTCGGCCTTTGGTCTTAGACCCATCCTCGGCCTTTGGGTGACATCGTTGCTAAGTAGAATTAAAAGGAAGGAGGCTGTAGCGAGGCTGGATAGAGCGATCTATGGACGTCTGCGTGGCTCAGGCACCTACGGGCAAGATAGACTGGAGCTACCCTATGCAGAAAAGTGTCTCTTAGAATTTAGTGTTAGTGGTTCCATATGGGCTGACGACGTACAGGCTTGATTTAAATAGGAGCCGGAGCATAATACGTTTAAATGATCAACACTCAGTGGGAAGTATCATGGAAGAAGTAAAAAAGTCGCTTGTCATAGTGATATTGCTAGGATGCGTTGCTTCAATCTCAATGCCAGTAACAGCCGGCTACGAGTTCTCTGTGAAAGTTATCAACAAAACTGGGGCAATGCTTGCCAACGTCACGGTGTTTTGGAAAGCAAAAGGGAGTGGCAATCAAAAAACGTGTTGGAGCGGTGGTAAATCCATTCAAAACAACAATAATTACCAGAGGAAGTGTGCTGATAGCGGCACTAAAGAAAATTGGCAGCGGCAGATTAGAGTAAAATACGTTTGCCCAAATAGTTCTTCGGGCCACTTTTCGGGCGATTTGTCTTTTCCTCGAGGCTCTAATTACTATAAGCGAAAGCACGCTTCTGATAATGGAGACAAATATACTGTCACTGTAAAAGCAAGCGACTGCTGAATATGCATTTATCCTGTTTGACGTTCACCGCTCCTCTTTTGAAGTTTTTCTTTTATAAAGCTGGGGGCGGATTGAGGCTGCAGACAGCCCCGAAAGTGCCTAGATTCGCTCTATTCTCTCGACAAATGGGGACTTCTACATGAACGCAATAATTTCGATTCTTGCTCTTTTGCTGATCACTATTTCACAAGAAGCTTTTACGGCGGGCTATAAAGTCCAGATCTATAATGGGACGGGACAGATCATAGATGTAAAACCTGGAGCGGGCGCGCTAAAGAAACCCGTAGGATTTACTCAGTGCAAATGGGCAAACACGAATTTCAATATGGGGAATGTCGATAATTGGTCTAGCTCAACCCAAGGTGCGTGGCTGACAAGCGTCCAAACAGCTAGAACGGTTCAAGTAGGGGAGCATAGAAGCTTTTGGTGTAAAGATAAGAAGCCTAAACGTTGGGAAAGGCGGTTTGCGGTGAAGGTTGATTGCGACCAAGATGGTACTTCATATGTAAAGTCATCTGACCTCTTTGCAAGAACCCATCTGTCATATCATGATAATTACGTGTTCACGCTGAATGGATCTCACTGTCTTCCCAACTAAATCTTCCTACTTTTTGATTGCCAAATTGTGGGTACTAGCCATAGGCAATACCCTTTTATTGGCTTACATCCCATGTGGGATACGAGAATGTACTCATTCAGACAGAGTTGGGGAAGATGACTCACGATGAACCAACTCCTTTCTAAATATGCAGAATAAAATACCAAGTTAAACGAACGGCTTTCAGCACATAATCAATTTGAATTAATTTGTCCTAACGTTAAGCGGTAAGTATGATGTTACGAACATTTACGCAATATTCACTATTTTGGGGAGTATCAATGAAAAACATCTCTGTAGTTAGGTTTTTACCTCTTAGAAAGATAGCAATTCTGTTACTGGTGGGATTATTTTCCACCAATTTATCTATTGCAGCTGAACGTCCTGAAGTAGACCGCAAAATGCAAATGAAGAAGGCCAAAGAGATTAAAAAGACGAACGTACGAGACCTTTCTATAAAAAGACAGAATGCTAACAAAGGTAAGTGCGTGGAATATTCCTGTAAACCATGCAGGCTTGCCAAAAAAGGTACGACTGGGACATATAGTGACAAAAAACCGATTGCTTGTCCTTCAAACGACCTCAGAGGAGGTGGCTGTGACTTTGCGAGCAGCAGTGAATGTGGTGATTCAGATTCACCTGATGTGAAATTGTGAAGATGATTAACTAGCACTTGCCAATCGATAATAGTTTCATTAGGAGAGCAAGGCAAGATCGAACGCTGGCACCAGACGCTAAAGAACCGAATACTGCTGGAGCACTACTTTTTACCGGGTGATCTTGAACAGCAGATTGAGGC
>DQKQ01000057.1 GCA_015660615.1 Flavobacteriales bacterium | reverse complement strand
TCCTGAATTAAACCCAACACTAACGGAAGCTTTAGGCCCATTAAACAAGCTGTACTTAGCAGACGGACACCACAGATTAGCCTCCTCTATAAAGCTAAGGCATAGGCACCCAAACGAGCCGGGAGTGGACAGGATACTCGCCATGATATTACCAGCTAAAGAGATGAGCATTCTCGGATATCACAGGCAAGTAAACATGTATACAGGAAATTTAGCAGAATTAATCGTGAAAATTAACGGACTTGAATCTGTGATAAAAGTGGAAGAAATATCAACTGACGAATCGAGGGTTCAGAAGCAAGGGTGCATAGATATTTTAAATGATGGAAAGAGCTTTAGGGTCTTTATCGAGGAGGATGATACTGGACTTAGAACAGATGCAGGTTGGCTTAGTGAGAATGTCCTTAAGGGTATTTTAGAGATTTCGGATCCAA
Organism: Flavobacteriales bacterium; assembly: GCA_015660615.1. Taxonomy (GTDB): domain Bacteria; phylum Bacteroidota; class Bacteroidia; order Flavobacteriales_D; family Sanyastnellaceae; genus UBA974. The sequence goes on along the minus strand of DQKQ01000057.1, from coordinate 2,209 downwards.
GGAACGACCCGAAACTAAGGTACATACCTGGTAATGCTGATGCAGATTTGACGAAGTACTCCAAGGAAAAAATTACCTTCGCCCTCCATCCTACATCCATAGACCAAATCATAGCCGTCTCAGACGCTGGGAAAACTCTCCCTCCGAAAAGTACTTGGGTAGAACCAAAGTTGAGGAGCGGACTTTTTATTTATGAGTTTGGGATGCACCCTCACCCTACAAAATCACAGTGATGTCCATCGCTGAAGGCCTTGCCTCCATACAAAACGCGATTCCCTCGAACGTAACTCTGGTAGCCGTCAGCAAGACGAAACCCCTTGAAGCGATTCAGGAAGCTTACGCTTTAGGGCTGCGTGATTTCGGAGAAAACCGTGCTGTAGAGTTAGTGGAAAAAGCGAAGGCTTTGCCAGATGATATCCGTTGGCATGCTATAGGTCATTTACAGAGGAATAAAGCCTCACTTGTAGCTCCCATAAGCTCGTTAATACACTCTGTAGACTCAATTAGATTGTACGATGAACTAAGTAAACACTCTGGAGAAAAGCTAGATGTTTTAATCCAAATTCATATAGCTGACGAACAAAATAAACACGGCTTCTATCCAGATGATTTTAAAAAAATCTTAGACGCTGGCGATGATTTACACAGCCCCAATATTAAAATTAGGGGGCTAATGGGCATGGCTACTTTTACAGATAATCATTCTCAAATCACGAATGAATTCAAAGGCTTACGCACCCTATTCAACGAAATATCTCCAACTATGGGATTAGATTTCGACACTTTATCTATGGGCATGAGTGGAGATTGGAAAATCGCCATCGATGAGGGGTCTACCCTGATTCGTGTTGGGAGTGCTATCTTCGGATCCAGAAACTAAAATACAATTATGAAAACCCTTTACACATTATTTGCAATTCTTTTTGCTTCTACACTCTCAGCCCAAACTCCTTCTGGAATTGAAGCCGCAGAATACGACCCCTCGGGTGAGCGATGGTTTGTCAGCTGCGGATCCTCTACCCTACTTAGTACATCTGACATGGGCGACTCTTGGGATTTCTTCGGAAGTGCTAATGCTTCATATGGAATGGAGGTGATGAACGGCGCATTATTCGTTATACATAGCAACCAAGTTTTCGCCTACGACCTCAACACAGCAGAACTTCTCGGAAGTGAATCTATTACAGGAGCTGGATTTTTAAATGGAATGGGGAGTGATGGAAATGGAACACTTATCATAAGTGATTTTTCTACAGGTAGAATACTTAAAATCGACGCCTCAGACCCCGAAAACATGTCCTCTTCTACCTTAGTTGGAAATACTGGTTCCACTCCCAATGGTATCGTCGTAGATGTTGCAAATAGTAGAGCTGTGGTAGTCAACTGGGGTGGTAATTCTGACATTGTTGCCATCGATATTGAAAGCGGATATGTAACGACACTTGTAAATGGAAGTGGTCTGGGCAATTGCGACGGTATAGATATGGACTCAGATGGAAACTACTACATCAGCTCTTGGAGCCCCACGAGAATTACTAAGTACAACAGCGACTTCACAGAATCCGAGATTGTAGTTAGCTCTGGACTAAGTAGTCCAGCTGACATTTCTTTTGACGAAGCTAATAATATCTTAGGGGTAGCAAATAGCGGGTCTGATCAAGTTACTTTCCACTACTTTTCTGGAGCAAACATTCAGAATACTAACCTACACGAGGATCTTGAAGTCGAACTTAACGGAAACGAGTTCATTTTCAACCTCTCACTTGGTGATAGCTTTACATTCACTGCTTACTCATTAGGAGGGAAATTATTAGAAGTAGCATCTGTGAGTCTTCTGGCTGGAAAAAGTAGCGTTTTATTAGATCGACTTCCTGAAGGATTTTCTAAAGCAGCGCTTGTGCATATAAGTAGAGATTCTGATACAGGAAACTCTGCCGTTAAGACCTTTAAACTGGGTCAACGTCAACTTTAACTCTCAGTCTCTTCCACCGTGGGTCGGTTGAAAAATCCTCAAGGTCTTCAAGTATAGCTGACTTGTATTTTTCGGGGGATATATTCCGTTCGAATTTCAATAAAAGTTGTAGATGATAAAGATCATTCACCCTGTAAAGTGGGGGAGTATCTGGGCCAATTATCCTTTCTGTGCTGAATCTCTGCCTTAATCTTAGGGCAAGAACATCGGCTCCTATTTTAACTCTTTCTTCATCGC
>DQKQ01000054.1 GCA_015660615.1 Flavobacteriales bacterium | reverse complement strand
CAATAACTAATACAAATACAACTTATACTGGTGGAACAAATTTAACCTTATCAGGCACTACATTTAATGTAGATGATGCTTTCTTAAAGAACAATGCAAATGATACAACCAGCGGTACCTTAACATCAGCTGGGTTTATTTCGACTGGTAATATTTCCGGTTCAGCACTGGGAACCGGTTCATTTGGGTCACTTAATTTAAGTGGTGGTCAATTTACATCACAATCATTGGCAGCCGCCACCGCCGGTGCAGATAACATGGGAAATCATACTGCAACTCAGAATCTTAATATGAATTCTAAGAATATTTTTGCTCTTGCTCATGTAACAGCAAGTGGAAATATAAGCGGCTCATCAACTTCAACTGGTTCGTTTGGTTTAATGCTACAAAATGGTTTGACATTAGCTACTGTTGGCGGTTCTAATACACAAGTTTTATTTAATGATGGGGGCACAATCAGTGGGGATGCTGGATTAATTTATAATAAAACAACAAATCATTTAAGCGGTTCAGCTGATTCAACTGGTTCATTTGGTTATGTTCAAATTGATACAAAATTGGCTATCGGAACAACAGATGTACCATATGGGCCATTACGAACTTATACTGAATCGGGCAATGCTAAGCAACATTTCAAATTATTTCCCAGTGATGGACTTTCAGGAGTTCAAACTAACCTGGCAACATCTTTCCAAATAAAAGCAGGAACTTCAGCCAAATTACATATAGACGCTGGAACAGATGACAATGCCGGCATCGAATTCAAACATTCAGGTTCATTGGGACCTTATATAACTGCTCAACATAATTTTAGTTTATTTGACATTGGTACAAGAAATGGATATGATATAAGGCTTAGACCACATTCAGGCATAGTTGATTTTGATGATAATTCTATAAAAGATCTCCTGCATTTAAGTGCAAGTGGTGACATAAGTGGCTCAGCAACTTCAACTGGTTCGTTCGGGTATCTTAATGTATCCGGTGATACAGTCATAGGTGGAAATTTGACCTTCGGTGATGCAGATACTGATACTATAGTTTTTGATGCTGAAATTAGTTCATCTTTTGTGCCAGACACAGATAACATGTATGATTTAGGTTCACCAGCAAAAAGGTGGCAGGATTTATATGCAGTAAGCACGACTGTCGGTGGTGTTTTTGAAGTCGGATTAAGATCAGAAGGAGTTAAAGATCTTGAGACAGGAACGGTTCTAGTTTGGAGTGAGGATAGATGTGTGCCATGTATCAAAAATGGAGATGAATTAGTGATGGGTATATCAAGAAAAGGAAAAGATGAGCCAATAGTTCTGGGAGCAGAGCCAATACTTATCACAGGAAAGGTAGACGTAGGTGATTATATTGTTACTTCTAAAAAAATAGGTCATGGAAAAGCTGTCAAACGAGGATTATTAATAAAGAAAGATTTATTTGGAAAAGTAATTGCTCAAGCTCTAGAAGCTGGAGTGGGTGATTCACATACTGTAAAAGCTATGATTAGGAAAATGTAATGGCATTGAACAATATAAGATCATTAGTAAAGGGTGATCTACATGTGACAGGGTCTGTATCAGGATCAGCAACAACAACTGGTTCATTCGGGCATCTCGAAAGAGAGGGCCAAAGAGTAGATACAATTTTACAATTTAATCAAAACATTAAAGAGGCATTTATGAATGTAACAGCAACAACTCTTCAACCTAATATACCTGATGAGAATTATATTATTGATTCGCATTATGAAATTGATGAAAATGGTGACATAATACCACGCGACGGAGTACTTTGGCAGGTTAATTGGAATGAATATTTTGATTAATCTCATATTTATATTAGAAAATAATGTTCTTATAGGAAACTGTCTATGGCAACTGTAAATATAGTCCCACGCACAGCATCAGAAGGTTCTCTTGGTACTGAGTCGAAACCCTGGTCAACACACGTAGCGGATACAGCTAAGTTCACATACATCGATGCAACAACTGGTAATGACCTAACATTGCGCCGCGGTGGTACTGCGTATCTAACTTTGAAAGCAGGCACTGGAACACATGTAGCACATGTATCGTCTTCAGGAACAGGATCATTTGGTAGGCTAGTAGCTTCAGAAATTTCTACGCCATCATTGACACTGACAACAACAGAGTTTTCAATTGGTGGTACAACTAATTTTGCAATGGGAACTGGAATCGCCACATTCGGCGGTGCAGCTTCGATTGCAGGAAATCTAATTGTTTCTGGTACACTAACAGCTCAAGAAATTCATACAGAGTTTACATCTGCCTCAATAGTATATGAATCTGGTTCAACAAAATTTGGTGATACGAGTGATGATATTCACTCAATGACAGGCTCTCTGCTTGTAAAGAACGGCAGAATTGGAATTGGAGTTACAACAGGATCAGTAGGAGGACATCTTCATGTTTATTCGTCTGATAATGCTGATGCAGTAGCAAGAATTGAACATTCTCTAAGTACTTATGGTGCAGTATTACAATTAAGAGGTGATAGTTCAAATTATTTATTGAAACATAAGTCAGGTGATGGAAGATTTGAAATTCAAGAAGGAACAACTAATGTATTCACTATAAAAGATGGTGGTAATGTTGGTATCGGAACAGTCACACCGGCTGGTAAATTAGATGTACAGGGCGGAATAACAGCAAGTCTTGGTGTTAAGGCATCAAATTTTTATAGTACGACTGATAGTGCGTACCTCTCAATACATTCTGGTTCTCCATGGCAGTCAGGATCTTCAAATGATGTGGTATACAATGAATTTTCTAGCATTGGTGTGGGAACTCCAACTCCATCTGCTAGCATGCATGTATCGGGAACGTTCCTTATTGAAGGTATATTTGCAGGATCAAATTATGATTCAGTTCCCGCAAAGATAGCAGGACTTCAGGCGTGGTATGTTGGTCAGTCATATGATACAGGATCATTGGTATGGCATGATATATCAGGTAATGGATATAGCACAACGCACACGAGGGGAGCACCTCAAGCATCTCAGATAACTGCATCGCATGGTGCATCCTTTGGTATGTATGTGGTGTCAGGTGCAAATGCTGACGGTTTAAAATTTCCTACAGGTTCTGTCTTACCTCCAGTTTACACTCTTATTCATTTAGCAAGATATGCTGGTGGTGATAATGAGAGAATATTTGATGGTGTTGACGTAGATTGGTATTCAGGATTCCAAGGTAATCGTGCTGGAAAAGCTCTTCACACGACAAATTTAACAAGTGACTATTATCAATCAAACTATAATGAATGGGTATTGAGTGTTGATCAAAAGAATATGTATCGTGCTGATGGTACTGATAGAACAATTGCAGGCGTAACAACTGGAAGGACAGCTCACTTATCTCTTAACTGGGGTTCTTCTACTCAGTACAGCAAATATCAGGTAGCAGAAATTATAGTTTATAATAGGGAACTTAATACGAAAGAAATTGATGAAATTGAAGCGTATATAGATAACAAATATGGCTTAAATAGATTAGCTGCTGCAGCTACTTTAGGTGAAAGTGATGAATCTGCACCAGAAATACATAGTATACAGACTTCTGGTTCGCTTATTGTTACAAATGCAAGTAAGATCATACTTGCAGGGAACACACCAAATGCATGGGAAAATCAATCTCTTTGGAAACATCATTATAGGGCAGGGGATCCTATCATTATACAAGATGATACTAACGGTGATTACGGAACATATATAGTAGAAGAAGTTACAAATCATTTTACAATGAGTTTAACAACACCATACTCAGGCTCTACAAACGCTGGCACCGGTACAGTTTCTGCATCTAAGGCTCCACGAGCATTTAGTGCCAAAGATGCAGCTGGCATAGAAAGATTCTTAATAGACTCACAAGGTGATGCAGTGATAGATGGCAGCCTGCAGACATCAAAAGTATTCATGCCTCAAGATTTTACAAGTGAACAAGGAAAAGATGAATACACATATGTAACACAGCATGAGTATGAGGAAAAACAAACATCTGCAGAAGGCGGATTTGACATACAACCACACGACATGACCGGTCTTCATGAATCTTTAGATCCAAGTCCAAGAATCGGAACCAACGGTGAAGTTTTTATAACTAAATTATTGCCAGACGGTACAACTTTTCATAGTTCTACGGTAGGAACGTGGTACATTTCCAGCTATGACGGACACACAGCATCATCATCCATGTTAGATTATCATTCTCCGATGGGGAATATAGGAACCACCACTAACGACACTCAACATCACATTACACCATTGCAAATATCTCAGTCTATTCTTTTGGTTGGAAGCTATCATGGGCTT
>DQKQ01000277.1 GCA_015660615.1 Flavobacteriales bacterium | reverse complement strand
GCTTCTTTTTCAGCCGCTTCTTTTTCCGCAGCAGCTTTGATAGAGGCCTCTTTTTCTGCTTCACCATTTGATCTCCTCACTTCTGGCTGAACATCGCTTTTTCTGAATATACTCAGATCAATAGCCTCTGGCTCAGGTTCAGGGGTCTTTAAGATAGGTCTACGAGCACTTGAAAGATTGATGCTTTCGCGTTCAACCTTATTAACCGAAGAGCGTTGAGCTGCTTCTTTATCGTCCTTATCTCCTTGAAAATTTCCACGCACCATGGCGTAAACATCCGGGTCAAGCTTCGTGTTGGGTTTTGCATCAACTGAGATTCCTTTAGATTCAAGGAAATCCACAATGGTGCCTATACCCAAATTGAATTCGCGAGCTGCTTTACTTAATCGAACTGGTTTATTTACGTCGGCCATGGGCTTTATTATCGTTGGGGAAGTTAGGTTAGGATAAATTATAGGTGAGTGTCTCAAGAAATAAACAGCTAACAACTTAGCGGTTCACTTGACGATTATATAATAATTATGAAAGTTCCTTCTTTAATATCCTTATAACTTCTTTTACAGTCTCAGCTTCCAAATCAGTTCTTGAAATCAGACCTTCTTCATCTAAATCAAGCACGGAACGTGCTGTGTCACAACCGATTTTAATGAACTCTTTAAGAATCCACTCATCGATCTCATCGCTGAACTCCATTAACTCTACATCTTCCTCTGACTCATCATCCTCACGGAACACATCAATTTCGTAACCTGTTAATAAACCAGCTAATTTGATGTTGTTTCCACCTTTACCTATGGCAAGGGAAACTTGGTCTGGCTTAAGATAAACCTCTGCACGGCCAGACTCTCCTTTAAGGGAAATAGAAGAAACTTTAGCTGGAGAAAGTGAACGAGCCATAAGGAGCTCTTCGTTCTCTGTCCAGTTAATCACATCGATGTTCTCGTTGCGAAGTTCACGAACAATACTGTGAATTCTAGATCCTTTCATTCCTACACAAGCTCCAACTGGATCCACTCTATCGTCATAAGACTCAACAGCTACTTTAGCGCGCTCACCAGGAGATCTAACAATCTTCTTAATCGTAATAAGTCCATCGTAAATTTCAGGTACTTCTTGTTCGAAGAGACGTTCTAAAAATTCAGGAGCAGTACGAGATAGAATAATTCTCGGGGTATTGTTTCTTAACTCAACAGCTGCAACAACGGCACGAACTGAATCACCCTTCTTGAAGAAATCTCCAGGAATTTGATGTTCACGTGGCATAACAACTTCGTTGTCATCGTCGTCTACGAGGAGTATTTCACGCTTCCAGATTTGGTATACCTCAGCATTAATCACCTCTCCTATACGAACCTTATACTTCTGGTAAATCGCGTCCTTTTCAATCTCCATAATTCTACCGACAAGGTTCTGACGGAGAGATAAAACCGAGCGACGTCCGAAAGACTCAAGCTTAATTTCCTCAGAAACATCCTCACCCACTTCAAAGTCATCCTCAATTTTTAAGGCATCGCTCAGAGAAATCTGTTCGTTCTCATCTTCAACAGAGCCATTCTTAACAATTTCACGGTTACGCCAAATCTCGAGGTCTCCCTTCTCTGGGTTGATGATCAAGTCGAAGTTCTCATCTGAGCCGTACTTCTTAATAATCATATTTCTGAACACGTCTTCGAGGATGGCCATCATGGTCTCCTTATCGAAGTTTTTGAATTCTTTGAATTCGCGAAACGAATCTATCAAGTTCAATTGCATAGCACCTTTATTTAAAAGAAATTATTACTTTAGTCCATTCTATATCTCCAGCTTGAAACTGGTGCTCCTCATCCACCCACTCAGTAGCCTTACGGCCTTCAATACGTTTTTTTTCTCGTGTCTTTAAAACCAAACTCTTAAATTCTCCTTCGTCCTCTTCCACACTCACAAGCTCCCCTTGTGTCTTCTTCCCATCGATGGGGTTTACCGCAATTTGCTTCCCTATAATCTTAAGGTATTGGCGCAACACCTTTAGAGGTTGGTCTAATCCGGGCGACCCGACATCTAAAGAGAAGTCTTCTTCTTCACGGTCGAAAGATCCTTCTATATGACGACTTAGCTCCACACAATCGGTGATTGAGGTGCGGTCGTCATTCTCGAGAGAGATTCTAATAACATTTCCGCTAGCAACTTTTACATCTACAATAAAAGCTGAAGTCCCCTCAAGGAACTCCTCAGCTAAAATTTGTATTTTCTTTGCGTTTATCACGGCGATTGTTATTTATAATGTGGCTAAAAGTTTAGAGCAAAAAAATGGGGCTGCTGCCCCTCAACTTTCTCTCCTCTCATGTTAAATCCGCCGCAAAAGTACGAAATCTTTCTATAAATACGTTGGATTTATTGCCATATCTTTATTTCATGAATTTTAAGCTTGTTGTATCTTTTATTTTGTGTTCTGTTTTTTTGGGGAGATTCGCAGCCCAAGAGAATAGACCGGTAAGCACTTGGAAGGACTACTTCCCTTATGCAGAAGTACTTGAAGTAATTACAGGAAGCGATCTTCAGGGTGATGATGTAGCCTATGGGCGCACAGAATTTGCTGTTTTTCAGGTGCACTCTAATACAAATTTCGTTACGCGTTACAGCCAAGTGCAGGGACTTTCCCAATCAAACCCCACCGCCATAGGTTTATACGAACCCAGTGGAATACTCTTAATCGGGTATTCAAACGGAAATTTAGACCTGGTTACTTCTGCCGGCACGTTCAATATGCCCGACATCCTCAACAGCAACTTAATTGGAGACAAAAGTATACGGGGCATATATGTCATAGAAGATTTCGCTTATCTAGCGTGCGCCTTCGGAGTTGTCGTGATCGACCTCGATAAATTTGAGGTGAAAGACACTTGGTACATTACCGGTTCTGCCGACCTCCGAGAAGTTTTAGATGTTGACTTGAATGGTGAAAAATGGATCGTCTGTACTGACGCCGGTGTATTCGAGGCTCCCATTTCTCACCCCTTCCTTTCCAGCTCTGAAGCTTGGACCCGATGGGAAGACTTACCTGAGTCGGCGGACTCTTTTGCCTCCGAGCTGGTTTTCTTCGGCGACCGCACCCTTGTGCATTTGGGTGAGGGACCTCTTAGCAGGCTTTGGAAGTGGACGGAGCAGTGGGGATGGGAGTTGTTTCAAGGTTGGCCACCCGAAGGAGATGCTTTGTGGGGATTAGATGTGCATAACGACACCTTGTTAATAGGTGGTTGTTGTGGCATAGTCCAAATTGATTCTAACGAAAATCTCATTCCCCCTAACAACGCTTTTGGAAGTTGGATGCAAATCCGGGATGTGGCTTATGATAAATCTGGTGACATTTGGATCGCCAGTAGAATCGGTGGCCTACTCCGTCATGTCTATGACCTCACTGAAAGCTCATTAGAAAATGGCATCTTCGCTCCCAAAGGGCCACCTACAGCTGATGTGCGTAAGATAGATTGTTGGAACTCTAACCTTTGGTTTGCCACAGGAGG
>DQKQ01000058.1 GCA_015660615.1 Flavobacteriales bacterium | reverse complement strand
CTGTATACGTTGTATTATTTGCTGAGTATGGCCCCCCGGATAGTAGTTCGCCACTTGCATCTGACAATGTCCATGTTGTTTCACCTGGATAGTTGTCAGTTAATATTTGAACAACAACCTCTGACTCTCCTTCAACGCATTGAGCTGAAATTGAGGTGTTGATAGACGTGGAAAGTAGGAGTATAATTCCAGAAAACAAAATGGAGTAGGGATGATTCATAGAGGTCAATTCTTAGTTGTTCTTGTTTATGACGCAAAAAACTATCTTATAGTTGCTTGAAAAAGTTGCTTGAAAAATAATTCTTGTAATGCTTCGTTGAATTTAACCCGAGGAGACTTGACCTAAAGCGCAAAGTATTTGCAACAAATCTACTACAGTCACCGCTCCATCAGCATTGACGTCTTCTGTGCAAAACGCGCCATAAACACAAGCCCCTGAATGCTCATTTGGTACACTTCAAGGGTAGCTTCCGCCATTTAGGGCCATACATACTGAGTAGTAACAGGATTTACACAAACATCGCCTCAAGCAGTTTATACTAGTAATAAAAGTTATCTATTTGCGTTATTAACTACTTATATTTCATTATATAAATTTGCAATACGCCATATTGAGTTTTAAGATTTGCATCTTTGTATTAAATATTAATAATTGAATTTATATGAATCTCAGCTCTAAACAATCACTAATTGCTATTGTGGTATTAGCAGTAATTTGTCTTTTCCTTGGGATTCAGCTTTTTGTGGGAGGAGAAAAGTTTAAAGACTTGTCTGGTGATTATGGCAGGCTTGAAATGGATAAAGAACAGGTCGTTTTCGATCTAGAGAAGCTGAGATTTTCTTATGATACATTGAATATTGAAAATTCTATGATGCTTGCTGAGATTTCTGCCCAACGAGATAAAATTGACGGCTTAATTACCAATGTAAAAAACGGAAATTGGGAGCTTGGAAAAGCTAAAAAAGAAGCTGCAACTTTGAGGGTAATTATGAAGGGTTATATTGTAACCATCGACTCTATAAATCAACTCAATCAAGCGTTAACGGAAGAAAATACCGCTATGCGAGACCGGGTTAAAGAGGTGCAAGTGATAAACGAAAAACTCGAAGAGCGCCAAGAAAATATGGAGGAGATTATTGAAGTTGGAAGGATGCTTCAATGCACAGAAATAACCGTTGTGGGAATTCGAGTAACACAAACTGGAAGACAACGTGAGACGGCAAGGGCGGATAGAGTGGAGATGATTAAGGTTGGTTTTACGCTTCTACAAAACAAGATTGCAGAACCTGGGAACAAAGTCCTAAACCTAAGAATTACAGATTTAGAAGGCAAAGTTTTGTTGTCAAATTATGATGGAGCATATAGCGCTACTAGAAATATTGATTACACTAATGAAAAATTAGGGGTCTTTGTGTTTTACTCTGTGGACACAGAATCCAACGCATTAATTTCTGGAGAATACACTGTTGAAATCTTAGAACAAGAAACGCCAATTGGATCGAGTATTTTGATTTTAAGGTGAGGTAGGGTAGCTTTTTGCTCAAGTTTCTTTCGTTTAATAAAGTTGTGAGCTACAGATATAAAGTCTAAGAAAATACTATCGACTCTTCAGCGGACTTTTAGCTGATGGATCAAACAACATTAGAAATTGGACGCGTAGGTGAAGACCTTGCTCAGAAATATCTTTCGTCATTGGGATTTAAAATCTTAGAGCGAAATTGGCGATGGCGCAAATGTGAAATTGACATTATAGCAATCCACCGTGATAAAATTGTTTTTATTGAGGTAAAAACACGTGGTATAAATCGGATAGAGCAGGGCGTAGATATTTCACATAGTCAGAGAAAAAGAATAATCAATGCTGCTAATTCCTATTTATTGCAGAGGGCGAAGATTAAACTTGAATCTAGGTTTGATCTTGTGAGGGTTAGAAAAACAAATGGCGATTGGTGGGTAGAACACATTAGGGGTGCTTTCGAAGTTGTTTAATTCTTAGAGGTATGAAACCGAGTGATGTATCTTTGCAGCTCAATATTTATTGTAAGATGAAAAAGTCAACAGGTTCAGGCCGCCGAGGAGGCGCCCGAAGAACCAAACCCGAGTCGAAGTCGTTTAGACCTAAACATAAGCTCTCACAAAACAGCACTAAAAATTCTGAGTCAGATAAATCCAACACTGCTGAAGAAAGTAAAGGATATCCCAAGTCTAAGTCTGGAGGAAAATATGGGGCGAAGGGAAAGACCATTCTTAAAACAAGAACCGGAAGTTACAGACCTGATTTAAGGCGTAACAAGGTTGAAAAACGTCAACCATTACCAGATTCAAATGCTCCTATGAGACTTAACCGTTATGTCTCTCAAGCTGGTATTTGCTCAAGAAGAGAAGCTGATGTATTAATCGCCGCTGGGGTTGTAAGTGTTAATGGTGACGTCATAACCCAGATGGGGTATAGGGTTAACCAAACTGACAAGGTTCAGGTTGAGGGAGATACAATTAAGGCCGAAGCTAAAAGGTATATTTTATTAAATAAACCTAAAAACTTCTTAGCAACCGACGAAGATCCTCAAGGTAGAAGGACTGTTATGCAATTAATTCGTGGGGCTTGTAAAGAAAGGGTTGTGCCGATTGGAAGACTTGATAGAGACTCCACTGGGTTATTAATGTTCACGAACGATGGGGAGATGGCAAAAAGGCTCACTCATCCTAAAGTTGGAGTAAGAAACCTGTATCATGCTAGCTTTAAAGAAAAGGTGAGTCAAGGTGATTTAGATAAGATGCTAGAGGGATTTGAATTAGATGGGAAGTTCGTGAAGCTTAATAAAGCTAGTTTCGTGAAAAGCGACCCGAGAGAGGTTGGAGTGGAGATTCACTCTGGAAGAAATCGAATCGTTAAAAGAATTTTCGAGCATTTTGGATATAAGGTTACAAAATTAGACCGGGTGATTTTTGCTTGTCTTACTAAGAAAAATGTTCCACGTGGGCATTGGCGACACTTGACTGAGGAGGAGATGAGCATACTAAGAATGACCACATAGGCGTATTAGTGAAGATGTCAGATAGCTTAGTAATTATTCCTACATACAACGAGAAAGAAAACGTTGTAAAAATGCTCGAAACAGTAATGGCTCTCGAGCCACTTTTAGATGTTCTTATCGTTGATGACGGAAGTCCTGATGGAACCGCTGACCTTGTTAAATCTGTCGCTTCAAAATTTAATGGGCGGATTTTCATTCTCGAACGTAAGGGGAAGCAAGGGTTAGGAACCGCATACATCGCTGGGTTTAAGTGGGCGTTAAAAAAGGACTATGCTTATATTTTTGAAATGGATTGTGATTTTTCGCACAACCCTCAAGATTTAATCCGATTAAGAGAAGAGTGTGTTAGAGGGGCGGATGTAGTTGTCGGTTCAAGAAATGTAAAAGGCGGGGGAGTTGTAAATTGGCCTCTCGATAGAAGGATAATTAGTAGAGGTGCGTCTATATATGTGAACTTGGTTTTGTGGCTTGGTGTGAGTGATGGCACGGCGGGGTTTGTTGCTTATAAAAGGGATGTATTAGATGCCATAGATTTAGATTCCGTTGAGTTTATAGGTTATGCATTCCAAATAGAGATGAAGCTACGAGCAAAACGAAAGGGATTTAAAATTGTCGAGGTGCCTATTATATTTCGCGACAGGGTTCTCGGTACATCTAAGATGAGTTTAGATATTTTTAATGAGGCCTTTTTCGGTGTTTTAAAAATGAAAATCCGCTTGAAAAATGGCCGCTAAAAAGACATTGTTTCGTGGAGCTCACATTGTAAATGAAGGGAGGGTTGTTGTCGGAGATGTTCTAGTAATTGGTGATCGTATTTCTAAAATTTTAGAGCGAAATAGTGGCGAGATATTTAAGCCTATCGAAGTTGAAGATGCTGAACAAGTAGAGTCAAATGGGTTTTGGCTTATGCCTGGGTGTATAGACGATCAAGTGCATTTTAGGGAGCCTGGATTAACACATAAGGCAGAAATTAAAACTGAATCTGCCGCAGCTGCGGCAGGCGGAATCACTTCATTTATGGAGATGCCTAACACTGTGCCTCAGGCATTAACTCAAAGGCTGCTTGAAGATAAATATGAGCGGGCAGATGAGGTTTCTGCTGTCAACTACAGCTTTTTTATGGGTGCTAGCAACGGCAATATCTCAGAAGTGCTTAAAACAGATCCAGCAAGGGTGTGTGGGGTTAAGGTCTTTATGGGGTCCTCCACTGGAGATATGCTTGTAGATGAAGAAAAGGTTTTAGAAGGAATTTTTAAAGAAAGCCCAACTCTTGTAGCTACACATTGTGAAGAAGAGTCAATAATTAGAACCAACCTTGCAAAGGCTCGGGAAAGATGGGGCGAAAACGTTCCAATGGACCAACACCACCTTATTCGTAGTGCTGAGGCATGTTATAAAAGCTCTTCGAAAGCTGTTGAGTTAGCTACAAGATTAGGCACTCGCCTTCATGTTCTACACATTTCGACTGCAAAAGAGTTGGATCTATTTGATGGTTCTAAACCTCTCTCTGAAAAGCAAATTACTGCGGAGGCGTGCATACACCACATTTGGTTTACTGATGCAGATTATTCGCAAAAAGGTACATATATTAAATGGAATCCTGCAATAAAAACTCTTGAAGATCGGGAGGCGATAAGAGCAGCTCTTTTAGATGGGCGAATAGATGTTATAGCTACAGACCATGCTCCGCACAGTCTAGAAGAAAAAAACGGGAAGTATTTTTCTGCCCCCTCAGGCGGGCCTCTAGTACAGCATGGTTTACCAGCAATGTTAGACCTAGTTCACAAAGGTAAAATAACTGTTGAAAGGGTTGTTGAACTGATGTCACATCGTGTGGCAGAGTGTTTTAAACTTTCAGAAAGAGGCTATATACGAGAAGGGTACAAAGCTGATTTGGTACTTGTTAACCCTGATGCTGAATGGACGGTTACGGGAGAAAATATTATGTATAAGTGCGGTTGGTCTCCTTTTACTGGACATAAATTCAAATCTCATGTTGTCGGAACATGGGTTAACGGAGTTAGGGTTTGGGATGGGGTGAATATCTTAACTAAGAATGGCAATCATGCCGGTGAGCGCCTAAAATTTAATCGGTAAACGAAATGGTCAAGGTTAAATTCACATCTATTTTACTGCTGTTACTTGCCATAATAGGTACAGGTGGATGTGCAAATGACAGTAGGGATAGAGTTAATGTGACCGCTCCAGATGGTGTATTAAATAAAACCGAGTTTGTGAATGTTCTCGCAGACATTCAGCTTATCGAAGCTGCTTCAAAAAACCGAGTTTGGAGAAACGATGATGTCGAAAAAAGATTAGGGGATGCGTACAACGAAGTCTTCCGTAAACACGATATAACTGAAAGTCAGTTTAAGGCCAGTCATAGTTGGTGGTGGAATCACCCAGTTGCTATGAAAGGTGTTCTGTTAGAAGTAACAGAAAGAATTACTCAGCTAGAAATTGAGGCGAGGTAGCTTTCTGCTGTTCTTGAAATAGCCTTGTTTACAGGTTCGTATTCCCATTTAACTCCTTCTAAAGCCAGTACTCGTTCAATTTTTGAGCCGTCATACACGATGATTGACCGCGACATATTAAGGCTGGATTTTGTGGCTAAAGCTCGCTTGCCTGTGAGTTTTTCAATAAGCCAAAACGCCCTCCACGCAAAAGAAGACATCCATGGTTTAACAACCCTAAATGGGGGTTTAACGTTTAATGCTATCGCTATTTCACACATTAAACTTTTGAAACTGCGGTTTTCTGAATTTAGTAGGACTCTTTCGCCTCTAATATTGTTGTCCGCAAGTAAAACACAGGCTTTTGCAACATCGCTTGAAGAAACATAACCGCTTGAACCTGCTGGGTAAAACGAAAGACCTGCGTGAATTTGGGGGAAAAGCTCTGCTGAGCTCCTTGTAAAATCACCCGCGCCAATTATGATGGAGGGATTTACAACCGCAACGCTCAATCCTTCTTCTTGTCCACGCCAAACCTCAAGTTCCGCAAGATACTTACTCCTCGAATACCCGGTTTCACCTATCCCATCTTCAAAAGGAGTTTCCTCATCAACAATTTTGTTTTCTTGCCTCCCTAAAGCCGCTACGGAACTAACATACATAAGGGTTTTTACATCCTGATGAAGCATAGCGTTTACAATGTTTTTCGTGCCTTCAACATTCGTCTTTAAAAGCGAAGCTTCGTCTAAAGGGTGAAAAGAAACTAAAGCTGCAACATGAAATACTCTTGTGCAGCCCTTAAGTGAAGATTCTAACGACTGGGTGTCGTTTAATTCGCCTTCCACCCATGTTAATCTATCTAAAGAAAGGCCTCTAGATGTTATTAGATTCTCTACGGAAGTAACATCTGAATTGGTTCTGCAAAGAGCCTTCACTGTGTGACCCGCTGAGATTAGTTGAGAAACCAATTCTCTTCCTACAATACCTGTTGCGCCGGTGATAAAATCCATGGCGGTAAAGGTAGTTATCTTTGAAGTTGATTTGGTTTAAATGAAGCCCTTAGAACACATACAAAATATTCTTGCGAGGCTGCCTAACAAGCCTGGGATTTATAAGCATTTTGATGCTGAAGGGACCATTATATACGTGGGAAAGGCGAAGGATTTGAAAAAGAGGGTGAGCAGTTATTTCAACCGCAAGAATTATGAAAATGGAAAGACGCGGCTGTTGGTTAGGAAGATTGCAGATATTCAGTGGATTGTTACGCCTACTGAGCAAGACGCTCTACTTCTTGAGAATAATCTAATAAAAGAGCACTGGCCGGTCTATAATATCCTCCTGAAAGACGATAAAACATTTCCCTATATTGTGATTAAGAAGGAGCGATTTCCCAGGGTGTTTTCTACACGAAGGGTGATGAATGATGGGGGAGAGTATTTTGGTCCGTTTACGAGTATTCGGAGTATGAGGACGGTGTTAGACTTGTGCCAGAAACTTTATCCGATAAGATCGTGTTCCCTTTCGCTAACTGAGAAAAACATTGCCGGAGATAAATTCCGTGTATGCCTTGAATATCATGTTGGTAATTGCTTGGGGCCTTGCGTGGGACACCAGTCCGTTGATGATTACGAACTCAGCATCCAATCTATAAGACATGTCTTGAAAGGAAACTTAAATGTTGTCCGCAAAGTATTAAATAATCAAATGAATTTAGCTGTGAAAGACCTGGCTTTTGAAAAGGCAGAGGGGCTTAAATCGAAGCTTAATTCGTTAGATAAGTATCAAGCAAAAAGTACTGTTGTACACCCTAAAATTGATGGGGTAGATGTCTTTACTATCGTTGGTGATGATAGTTTTGCCTACGTAAATTGTTTATTAATTGTCTCTGGAGCAATTATTCGTGGGTCTAGTTTTGAGGTTAAGCGTAAGTTGGCCCAAACAGACGCAGAGTTATTGGAAGCTTCTATTCCTCTTATTCGAGAAAAATTCAACAGCTCCAGTCGGGAAATTTTTACATCTATTCTGGTTAATGTTGCTTTAGATAATGTGACTTTTTCTATACCCTTAAAAGGAGATAAAAAAAGACTCGTTGAAATGTCTGAGCAAAATGCTAGACTTTACATGAAAGATCGGCAAAGACATCAAGAACAAATCGACCCAGAAGCAGCTTTAGATCGGCTTATGGCTACCATGAAAGCTGATTTACGGCTTAAGAGTCAGCCGAGACATATTGAGTGTTTTGACAACTCGAATTTGCAAGGAACTAACCCTACTTCAGCTTGTGTCGTGTTTCGAAATGGAAAACCTTCCAAACGAGATTATAGAAATTTCAATATTAAAACCGTCGAAGGGCCAGATGATTTTGCCAGCATGAAAGAAGCGGTGTACAGACGTTACGACAGGTTGTATAGGGAGTCTGGTGAAGAGGGGCTGCCCCAACTTATAATAATTGATGGAGGCAAGGGCCAGGTAAGTCATGCCATGGAAGCTGTCGAAGAGCTTAATTTAAGAGGAAAAGTTGCGGTTGTTGGAATCGCTAAAAGATTAGAGGAGCTGTTTTTCCCCGGGGATTCCTTGCCTATTTATCTCGATAAGAGATCGCCCACGCTAAAGGTGATTCAAAATATGAGAAATGAAGCACATCGGTTTTCATTAACCCATCACCGCAAAAAGAGAAGCCAGTCATCTACCGCATCAATATTGGACAATATCCCTGGTGTTGGGGAGGCTACAAAAAGAAAGTTGCTTATTGAATTCGGCTCCGTTTCGAAAATCAAAAATGCCAGCTTAGAAGATTTAAATAATGTTTGTAGTGATCGTGTTTCGCAACAAATAATTTCCTTTTTTAAGGAAAACTAGAATTAAAATTTAAATCGCAGCCCCAATTTATTTCCTCCTGCTTTTCTATATGACTGGACGATGTCTGAAATTATTTCAGAGGCTGGGAGAATGTTTTTGAGAAGGGCGGCTATTTGGCCTATTTCTAACTCCCCTTTTTCAAGATCTCCCTCAAACATTCCCTTTTTTGCTTTTCCTTTTCCTAAAATTTCAGATAACTGCTCTGGAGTAGCACCGTTCTCTTTTGCTTTAGAAAGCTCCCTAAATAAATCATTATGTAGCATTCTAACAGGCGTTAGCTCTTTAAGGGTAAGCGTCGTGTCACCCTCGCCGGACGCTACAACCGCATTTTTAAAAGAGATGTGAGCAGATGACTCTTCACTGGCAACAAATCTTGATCCAAGTTGAGCCCCTTCAGCTCCTAATATCATAGAGGCAAGAACTGACTTTCCGTCCGAGATACCACCAGCGGCAATCACAGGGATTGAACAAGCCTTTGCAACAGAGGGGATAAGGCACATAGTTGTTGTTTCCTCACGTCCATTGTGTCCTCCAGCTTCAAAGCCTTCAGCTACAACAGCATCGACGCCAGCAGCTTCTGATTTTAATGCGAATTTCACGCTGCTCACTACGTGAACAACGGTAATCCCATGAGATTTTAATTTTGATGTAAATGAGTTCGGACTTCCTGCGCTAGTGAAAACAATGGGGACTTCAAGGTCAATTACAGATTGTATATGCTCTTGAACTGCGGGATAAAGAAGGGGGATATTTACAGCAAAAGGAAGAGAGGTTGCTTCTTTGCATTTCTTTATTTGATCTCTCAAAATTTCGGGGTACATACTGCCTGATCCTATAATTCCCAATCCTCCAGCATTACTTACCGCACTTGCGAGTTCCCACCCTGCACACCAAACCATTCCACCCTGAATGATAGGGTACTTTATCGAAAAGAGATCACAAACTCGGTTCTTTGTGTTTTCGGGAGCTGACATATTTGAAGGTGTTTAGGAGAGTTTATTTTGCTTAAAATAGTGCCCTAATGTTGAAAGGCTTAGTCTTTGCTGTGCTGAAGTAAGTGAACTGTTGTCAAATTCATGAACGCCCTCTTTATTGAAAATTTCTAAATTAGATAAGGCCGCGATTCCCTCAGCATGGAAGTCTAAATAGATACCTTCTAATGTTAACTCCCAAGGAAATTTATTTGACGAGGGGGACTTGTTTTGAGATCTATTTGGGTCGATGTTTTCTTTGATTTCTTTTAAAGAAGGTTTCACAGAGTCATTAAATGACAACACCTTAGTTACAAGATTGTGGTCTAAAAAAGGGGTTTTGTAATCAATGTCATTTTCTGAATTAAATGTATGAGCATCACGCAAAAGAGTGTTTGCTAAATAGGTCCGCATCTCCAGCACAGACACCTTGGTTAAAAAAGGAAGTGAAAAAGCTGCTTTACCAACTCGTAAAATGTCTGCTACAAAGTAAAAAACTCTATTTCGAGTTAGCTTTAAACTTGGTGTCAGTTTCTTAATCTGATTATCTAATATTTTCTGGCGAGCTAAAGGATAGGTGTGTTCCAAATCGAAATAATTACTGGCTAATATTTCAGCTTTTTTATTTGAGGCGTGTCCTGGAGATAGTGTTTTTAATAAACTTCCTGCAAATACTCGCAGTCCTCTAGGCCAAGAGGTGAGCCACCTGTGTTTCATTAGCTGGACAGAAGTGTTAAATAATGGATTCTCACAGAATATTTCATTACATCCCAGGTCGCTAATTATCGTAGTATATCCAGCTTCCTTAGCTGATGTTGCTATAAAATAATTTCTAAGACCGTTAAAAGAAGGGTGGTCCATTTGGTCTATAGCATTGTGCAACTTTTTATATATCGACTGCTTGGAAACAGAAACCTCCGTGTGATTGGTCGCAAAATGTTTTGAAATCTTATATGCTTCATTCTCGGCAGATGTTTCTGAACCTTCAAATGCAACTGAAAAAGTATTTATTGGCTGACTCGATAGTTGAGACATCGCAGCGGTTAAAGTGATGGAATTAAGCCCTCCTGATAAATAAATTGCTGGAGAATCACCCGTCAACAATGATTTGACGGCGTTTAACAAAGTGTCTTTTACAGAATG
>DQKQ01000023.1 GCA_015660615.1 Flavobacteriales bacterium | reverse complement strand
TAAGTTTTTAAGGCTTCCAAATACTGTAATACCTATGGCTATGATGGCTGTCGGCAGAACATCTGAGGAACCTTCAAAAGACAGAAAACGAAAACTGTTGAAAGTTCTCGTTTTAAGATAAAAATAGTATGTCGTATAGCTGTTATCTGCTCTTTACCTAGCTACTATGAAAGACTGACGGATAAGTCCTCGTTCTGTCTCAACTGTAATAATGTAAGTGCCGTTTGACAAACCTGAAACATCTATCTCTGATTGAGAAAGAGTAAGCTCCATAATCTTGTGACCTGATATAGAATAAATCTCACAGAGGTTATTACTTAAAGCTAAGTCTCCGTCTAACGAAATTGTAATCGTAGATGAAGTAGGGCTTGGGAAAACATCTAGGTTTTGAGAAAAGACAAGGTCTTCAACTCCCACAACTACATCAACACTTATAGTAGAAACTTCTCCTACACAACCTGAAGCAGAAGACGCTGCAACAGATAGAACGCCATCCGTAATATCCCCATCCCACTCCACAGTTACAAATGAGGTCCCTTGACCTGAAAGAATAGTTCCTCCCGTTATAGTCCACTCAAATGAAGCCGCATCAGCGCTACAAGAATATGACCACTCAGACACTCCTTCTCCTACCACAACTGAATCATCCCCTTCAATTACTCCGGCTGATGGTCCGTATTCACAATCGTCATTTGTCCAAGCACTCTCATCGTAGTTACATGCTTCAGCGTCCATACACTGAGTAGGCGCATATAATATGGGACGAAGAATTCTTAAGTCTGGAGATTGAATCCCCATAGGAAATATCTGAAAGTAGATCGTTCCTGAGATCGTTCCTGAAGTAGTAAGTTGGCCTATAAGAACCTTCAAATCATCTCCTGCAAAACCAGCATTATCAGCGCCTAAACCAGGGAAAAAAGTAGCCCAACCATTACCAACAGAGGTGTTCGCAATAACATTCTCACCTGCCTCGAAAGCTGCGAAAGCATCGTAAACCGGATCAGCTAAAGAAAGTAGTTCCATAGGATCTAGAGAATTATCAACACCTATAGTTAACCAACTATCATATTCCAATTCAGGAAAAGCAGTGTAAAACGCGGGGTTGATAGCATTAGCAAACGTCTCGCTTGCTTCTGGATGTTGGTACCACGCTGGAGAAGATGTTGACTCCATTATCCATGGATATTCATCACTACCTGTGCAAGCTGAGAGGTAGTCGTCAGTATGTAGCATATGAATATACATCCTCCATGTGGTCATTCCCGATAGCTCACCTTCTGTATGCACCGCGTATTCTTCAAGACCTACCCAATATTCGTCTGGACCTTGTGCACTAAGTGATGTGAGTGACACGAAAGAAATCGCTATAAATAAAAACCCGCCTAAAATCTTCTTCATTTAATTAAATATTTTACCAACCAAATCCTAAATTAATACCAAATCTAACTCCAACACCATCTCCCTCAGGAAAAAGCGCCTCATCTAATTCTGACAAGGTACTCTCAAACCACTCTGTACTTACGCTTTTAAACTGAGGTCCAAAAAACATATCAATCATCAAGCCGTCACCATACCATTGGTATCCAAGTACAGCAGCAGCGCCTATGGCATTTTTATTGTACCATTCATCTCCATCAACAGCCCATTCAACAGTTCTATAACGAGCAAGAGCTGCAATATAAAAGCCTTCACAAGAATTGCCTCCTGGATAGAATCTGAATTCCGGAATCACAATAAATCCTGATCGTGATGATGTGACAGGATCCGTTGAAGTAGAATCGGTAGCTGATCCTGATCCTGTAAGAATTCCTGCCGACATTTGTACAGACATCTGGTCTGTTAATGCGTGTTCATACCCGAATTGGTATTGACCTACAATAAAACCGAAAGGATTTGCTTTTACAACTTGTCCTGGCCCATCAGACTGAGCTGACAAAGAGGTTGCGCATAAAAACAGCGCGATTAAAAATATATTTTTCATGTTATTCAATTAGAGTTAGAATCCTATTTTCACTGAGAAAGATACAGTACGACCATATGACCAGTAGCCTTCTAGTTTTCCGTTTTCAACAGTACCCTGTTCCTTCACGCCCGTTTGAGGGTTTGTAATCCACGTTTCATCTGCCTCATTCATGTAGATTGTATTCATTGCATTCTGAACATTCAAGCCCAATCTAACATCAAATCCACGAGCTCTCGTATTCCAGCTAAGGTTAGCATCTAGGTATCCATAATCCTCCAATTGCACAGGCTGCATTCCGATTCTAGTCTCATCATCCCTGTCCTGATCTATCTCAAATTGAGCATATAAATTCATGTTGTAAACATAACTTGCTCCAATTCGGAAGTTCTTAGGAAGATCCATTCGAGCTTGTAGACCAAACTGAGTTTGTGGCGCATCGCTCACCTTTAATCCCGCAGAATAAATATGCATAGAGTCAATAACCTCGTTCGTATTCTCATCTAAAATCTCCGCATCTACATCGTTATCCCATCTCCAATCTCCTATGCTCACAAGACCACCAATCTCGAGAGACGGCAGTGGTTTAGTACGGAACTCAAATTCAATTCCTTCGTGAGTCTCGATAAGACCTCTTACGAAAGCCCTATACTCCGTTCCATCAGGTCTAAGTAGAGGGCCTGACATAATCGACTTATCCTTCCACTTCGTGTGGTACACATTAATATCTAGTGACGCTTTCGGTAATCGGACTCTATACCCTATCTCAAGAGCTTCAACTTTTTCATTGACGAGATTCTCATTAGAAAGCACGTTTTGGTAATTCGGGAAAACATTCCTAATAAAAGGCGCTCGTGAGTAAACTCCAGCATTTAGGTAAATGTGATTCGTCTCTGTAATCGCATAAGAACCTCCCAACTTAGCATTGTAACCTGGAGAGCTTGCTTTTTCGCTTAGAACTCCATACATAAACTGCTCCGTAGTAACGTACTCATCCGTTTCCTCGTTGTACTCAGTAACCTCCTGAACACCGGTCTCATCGTAGCGGAAGTAAGTATATGGATCCTCGCGGCGATATCCAGTGTAAGAGCCTGTTGCTGCTAGGAATGCTGAGATTTTATCTGTATTGTACTCCAGCTGCGTAAAGAACCCTGCGTACTTAACATAGCCTGTGTTGTCGTAATCCACCTTATCACCCTCTGTCGCCATAAGCTGATACTCTGGGTTGATGCCATATCCTGTTGCGGTTGAGAATGACTGCATATAGAAATCTCCACCCAGTAAATTTGAGGTACGAGTGAAGTGCTTCCCTTCATAGTAACGCATATCCACTCCTGCAATGAGGTTGAGGTTGGGAGTTAATTCAGATTTCAAAGTGCTTAGTATTCCAGTCCAAAAGTGCTCATTATGAGCATTCTCAATAACACTGCTCGATCTTCCTCCTATTAAAGTATCTCCATTAATAATAACCGGTCCTCCTTTATGTTGTAGAGTGTCCACCCATGCCCCGGATGACTCGTTATAGGCAATTTCAAACTCTGGATAAGTCACAGGCAAAGTGTTATTTACATTTGATTCGTATAAATAATCCCAGTACCTAGTGGTCTGTACAGTAGTCCCGTCTGAAAGGGTTTCGTAAAGTCGAGCGTTGTTAGTCCCATCATATCTAGATCCGTAGCCTTTTCCGAAACTTACATATGCAGATGTCGAAAGGTGCGCGCGCTCAGTAAGTTGGAAGTAGTGATTGAGGGCGATTTGTGGTTTGTGATATCCATTTACCTTCGAGTTAAGGACTTCTCCGTCAAGATATCCCCAGTCGTCATTCCATCTGTGGCCCTCATAACCTAAGCTGTCAGGGAGTTTGTTAATATCATTGAAGCGATTAACCGTGAGTTGACCTCGACGTTGGCCGTGAGTTTGTGGTGCTCCTATGGCTGTAAATACAAGTCGGTGCCCTCCGAAATCTTTAGCGGCTGTTAGGAAATAGCTCCAGGCATCTACAAATGTAGCGTCGACATAACCCTCACCATAAGTACGAGATCCAATAGCGCTAACGGCCCAACCATTAGAAAGCAGACCCGAACTCAGAGATAACATATGCTTCGTTCGTCCATAATCAGTAATCGAAGTTTTAAAGCTCCCGCCCTTTTCTACGTCAGTCGCTTTTGTTACAATGTTTATGGTTCCACCCACGGAGTTGATTGCTAGTTTAGATGCTCCTAAGCCGCGTTGAACTTGCATGGTTCTAACGGCATCGCCAAGACCTGCCCAGTTCGACCAATACACCCAGCCATTCTCCATATCGTTAACGGGAATACCGTTTACAAGAACTGCCACATTCCTTTGGTCAAATCCACGAATATTAATCCTACTGTCGCCAAATCCACCTCCTCCTTTAGTTGCGTAAACTCCTGGTGTGAAATTTAATACTTCTACGAGTTCTCTGTCGCCTAGTTTTTCTTCTATTTCGCGAGCGTCAATCGTAGAAACCGCAACTGGTGTTGCACGATCAACAGATACAGAGGCTATAACATCTGCCTCTTGTAAGCCGATTGCACTTGGCTCAAGTACGATGTCTCCCATGTTCATTAGCCCAGTACCTGAAAGAGATATGTACTTTTTCACTTTGGAGTAACCCATAGTTGTAGCAACTAAGTTTGTTTGGCCATGTACACGGGTTTTAAATTGAAAAAATCCATCAAAATCGGTAAATGAGCCTTCATTAAAATCCTCTAAATAAACCGATGCTCCAATTAATCCATTGCCCGATGTAGCGTCAATTACTCTACCACGAATTGTTGTTTGGGCTAAAGAAATAGTCGCATACATAATCGCGACAAAAGTTAAGATGTATGTTTTCATTAGATTTTACTATTCTCGGCAAAATACCAACACAGATGCCATAAACAATAGTTTTATATGTGGAATTATTCCCAACGACCTACAGAGTTCAATAATTCTACAATTTGAACTGTATTTGTAGCGGCTCCCTTGCGAAGGTTATCGCTTACAATCCAAAGATGTAAACCACGAGGATTACATAAATCTCGTCGCAAGCGCCCTACAAAAACCTCATCCTTTCCCTGAGCATTTATGGGCATGGGGTATTCATTTGAGGTGGGGTTGTCACGAAGAACCACACCAGGGAAAGACGAAAGCAAAGATCTCACCTCCTCGATTTCATAATCCTCCTTAAATTCTAAAAAAACAGACTCCCCATGTCCACCCATCACAGGGACACGTACGGCTGTACAGCTCAAAGAGATTGAATCATCTCTCATTATTTTTTTTGTTTCGAAATGGACTTTCATCTCCTCCTTTGTGTATCCGTTATCCTGAAAGACATCGCAATGTGGAATGCAGTTTTTATCAATGGGATAAGGATATGCCTTTTCAGATGGCGTTAGGCCAGAGCGCTCATCCATCATTTGAGAAACCGCGATTTGACCGGTGCCAGTCACGCTTTGGTATGTACTTACAACTCCTCTAAGGATCTTAAATTTATCGTGAAGAGGCTTGAGAACCATCACAAGCTGCATTGTGGTACAATTGGGATTTGCAATAATTAAGTCACTAGAAGTAAGACAGTCGCCGTTCACTTCAGGGACTACCAATTTGATTTTTTCGTTCATCCGCCAAGCAGAACTATTGTCAATTACCGTCACTCCTGCATCAGAAAATTTAGGAGCCCATTCTTGACTCACCATACTTCCTGCTGAAAAAATCGCCACATCTGGCTTTTCAAACAGAGCGCTTTTAAGGCTTATAATCGCAACCTTTACTCCACCATAGTTTATAAATT
>DQKQ01000167.1 GCA_015660615.1 Flavobacteriales bacterium | reverse complement strand
CCCCATTTATAACAGCTGAAGCAAAGGGAAGTCCATTCTCTACAAATCGCACTCCGGCAGGGAGCGAAAGCAGGCTGTCCTGAGAACCTCCAATTAAAGATCCTTCAACGTATATACCAGGACGTATGGAACAATCAGCAGACGACATATCTACGAACACATCTACTGTCCTTGTGTCTGAGTCTATTGACGCGGCTACTCTAGTAACATTCGTATTGATGGTTTTATCTAAGTCTGGGAAGTGTAACTCAATCTCTGCTCCTGAGTATATAAATCTCATATCACGCTCAGGGTATGGTAGCTTTATTCTTATGTCTGCGCAAGACATGATGGTTAACATAGGGGTTTGATTGGGAGCTGTGAGGCCATTTTCCACTACTGCTCCAGGGTGAACATTGCGCTTCGTAATAACGCCTGAAATCGACGCTTTGACCTCTAAAAAGCTTAGTCTATCCATCCCTGCATAAAGAGCCGATGACGCTCTTGCAGAAGTTGCTTCTGCCGCGTCTATCTCAGCGGCGGGGATAAGACCAGAGGCAGTGTCTGCAGCCTTCTTCAACCTGTCTAATTGCTTCTTAGCAGCCTCTGCTTCTACCTTAAGTGTCTCTACTTCACGTGTAATAATAGGGTTCTCTAAAATTACAAGTAAATCTCCTTTGGTTACACGATCGCCTATATCTACAAGGACTCTCTTTATTGAGCCAGACTCAAGAGGAAGTAAGTCTACTTGTTGCAGTGGATCTACTGTCCCGACAACCTTCAGCTCCTTTTGGAACATCTGCATAGTAGGAAAAACCGTCTCAACTGTGATTTTTGTAGAATTCGTTGAATAGGTGGATTGAGGAGAATCTTCGCTATGTTTATCCTCACAACTACTAAGAGTAGCCATAAAGAGAAGAGCTATAAAAGGAATAAATATTTTCATCGGAGTTCAGATTCAGATTTTGAGAAAAGGCGATACCCAGCCGGCACTACATAAAGGGTAAGAAGAGCGGACATAGCCGTACCGCCTATAACGGCAAGTGCTAAGGGTTCATTAATTGAAGATCCACCGAAACCTAGAGCGGTGGGTAAAAGCCCCAACACTGTAGTTAGAGCGGTCATAATAATCGGTCTAAGACGCTGTTTAGCACCTTGAGTTAACGCCTCTTCCAAAGGCATTCCTTCTGCGCGGAGCTTGTTAATTCTATCTACCAATAGATTGCCATATGACACTGTAATACCCACAACCATGATAGCTCCCATTAAAGCTTGGATGCTTAGAGGAGTTCCGGTAAAATAAAGTAAACCCACAACTCCTGCTAAAGCTGGAGGAAATGCTAAAAGCATTACTATGGGCTGCTTAAATGACCTAAATAATGGGACTACAATCAAGTAAGCAAAAAGTAGAGCTAAGCCAAGTCCCAATCCTAAATTCGCAAAAGAACTACGCATAACGCTCACCTCACCATCGAGATCGAGTGAGTATCCACGAGGAAGGTTGGCCTTTATATCAGCAATACGATCTTCGATATCAGCAGAAGTCCTACCCACATCACGCCCTTCGACATTGGCATAAACATTAAAAACACGAGAAAGATTGTGATGATTAATCTCCACAGCTGTATTTCTATTTCTTACAATTGAAAAATTTCTAAACGGAATAGGCTTATCCTGTGTTTTACTTGCGACTAAGACACTACCCAGCACATCCTCACCATCTATCTCATACTCAGGATAAGTAACACCCACATAGTAGTGATTTCCATTTCCTTCATCTATCCAAAACGATTTATCGAATGTCGCTGTCGAACTAAAGGCGGCTACCATATTCTTAATAGCATCAACGGGGTCCACTCCCATTCTCGCCGCTCTCTCTCTGTCGATATCAACTTCTTTCGTTGGTTGGTCTAAACGCTGAAGCACTCTTGCATCCACGATTCCATCAACCTGCCTTATCTCATTCCTCACCTGCTCCGCTATATCTCGTAAGACTTCGAGTTTATTTCCTTTTATCCTAACATCTATGGGCGCTGGTTTACCTTCATTTAAAGCTGCCGTCATAAGTCCGCCCGTATAAAAACTGAACTCCACCCCAGGAAACACATCCGTGAAGCTATTTCTAAGACGTGAAGCATATTCATCCGTAGAAACCTCTGCGTTTTCTGCAAGTTGAACGCCTATAAATGCATCTTGCGTTCCCGAATTTGGTGTATATGCAGCTGGTAGATCATAGAAAACTCCTATGTTCGAAATCACTAAATTAAGATCATTTCCAAGCTCACTCCTCACTATTTCTTCCATACTCTCAATCTTCGCCTCAGAAGCTTTCAACGTCGTGCCTGATGGCATCCTCACCTGAATCTCTAACTGCCCAACATCTTCTTTCGGGAAAAGTTCATACCCCGTCTCCCCCACTCCGATAACAGCTAATGCCGTCATGGCAACCATTAATGTCCCTATAAACATGGGGCGTTTCACCATCTTCGATAGCGAACTTTCATATCTCGATTCTAACTTATCTAGTGCACCATTAAATCCCGATTTCGCTTTCGCATCAGACTTCACCCCCACAATTCGCCCTCTCATAAAAATCCCAGCTGCAAGAGGCACAACTGCTATAGATAACACATAAGACGATAACATACACGCTGTCACTGTCAAGGCCAAAGGGCCAAATAGGTCACGTGCTATCCCTTCGAAGAATAAAATCGGCACAAACACAGCTACTATCGCTAATGTCGAAGCAAGTACAGGTCCAGCCATTGTAGATGCAGCCTCTTTAGCGGCTTCCATAGACTCTGCTCCTTTAGACATTCGCCTCTCAATATCCTCAAGTATTACAATGGCATTATCTACTAAAAGTCCTAAAGCAAGCGCTATCCCACCTAAAGTAATCGAGTTGAGGCCTTGTCCCAATCCATGCAATGCGACAAGGGCTGCAAGAACACTAAGAGGAATCGCAAGTACAGCAATTGAGGCAAAACGAAAGTTTCCTAAGAAAACCAAAAGGACCAAAGCCACTAAAATCAGTCCGCCTAACCCCGCGAATAACAATCCAGAAATGGAGCGTCTTACGTACGAACTTTGATCGAAAATTACATTGAGGTTTACATCGTCTGGAAGTCTCTCTTTTAATTTAGGCAGAGCCGCTTGTACAGCTTCTACTGCTTCAATAGTGTTACTGCCTGAGCGTTTGAAAATAGGTAGATATACCTGATTTTTTCCGTCTACCCTCACTATGTTTGTTTGGATTGCCGCTGCGTCAGCAGCAAAACCTATATCCTTAACCTGAATAACTCTGCCATCCACCATCGCTACAACGATGTCATTAAAATCCTCGACATTCTTAATCATCCCCTGGGCGTCGATACTGTAGTTGATGTCACCTATCTCAGCTATCCCAGAAGGGATCATCGTTGTGTTGTGCTTAATCGCGTCATTTACCTCAGTAGAAGTAAGATTATAAGCTTCGAGCATAACGGGATCCACGTAAATATGAATCCTTCGCTTAGATCCTCCGTAAGCAGCCGGAGCAATGATGCCCTTTACCCCAGACAACATTTGTCTCAAAGCGTAATAAGCCACATCATAGAGCTCTTTCCCCGATTTCACATCGCTGGAAGCTGTAAGTAGCATTAGAGGAGTTGAAGCAGTGGGATCAAAAGGTTGGACCATCGGAGGTAGAGTTCCCGGTGGTTGGTAATACATATCACTCATTGCATAGGCAGATGTATTGGCCATCGCCTCGGCTGGATCTATATCCGAACGATAGTGATTCGTCACTATACTTACTCCCATCAAAGACTTTGACTCCTGTTTAAGGATTCCATTCGACTGGCCAGTCCAACGCTCCATTCTACTCGTAATATCCTTCTCCACTACTTCAGTGGGCATTCCTGGATATAACGTGAGAATCTGCATAGCAGACTTTCGGAAAGCCGGCAGTATATCAACCTGCATCTTAGGTACTACTACGGCTCCGATTGTAATCACAGCTATCAGTGCTACAGCTACAAAAAACGGATTCTTAAACGGTCCTTTAATCATGAGTGTGAAAGTAGTGCATATGTATGAACATCTGCGATGTTCTTATAGACATAAATACAAAATTATTCAAATTATAATTACTCTCAGAGGAAAATTAAAAGTACAAGTCTGAGATGTAAGACAAAAAAAAGCCAACCCCTTTGAAGTTGACTTTCTCAAATTAATTTAAAACCTTCTTACTCTTCCTTCATTGCGCTCTTCGCTTTACGGTAAACGCAAGAAGTAAAAATCTTCCTTCGAGCGAACCTTAGCTGTTTATCAGAGCTTAATAGCTTTGTGTAAAGCTGCTTATTTACACCGAAGAACTCATATGTATTTCCGTCAGTAAAAGAAATCTCAAGCCTGAGACCTTTGTGCTGTAGATCATCTATCATTGACTCAGTAGTCGTTGTAGTAAACTCCTCCAAATTCGCTTCTTTTGTAGCAGGAGAAATACTCACAAGGAAGTGATAGCCATCTATAACTCGGCGACTCATCTTCTCAGCTTCGAAAGCTTTATCTCCTCCGTCAGGAAATTTATCAGGGTGCCATTCCTTCACTAATAGACGGTACTTCTTCTTAAGCGTAGCAAGCTCTATTGCACCATCTACCTCGAACAATTTCTTATACTCGTTAATTCTCTTCATGATGCTATTTGACTTTCACTGTGCTTATTGCGGGCGCAAAAGTAATACATCCTAAGGCAATCCAAAACCGTCACTAAGAATATAGGTCTAAAATTATTTGTCTTTTGATTTTTTCAATCCATCTACAGCTATCAAACTACTTTGAATTTGCATCTGGAGATCACCAACATTGTCTGGTGAATAAGGCATAAAAATAGTGCTCGTATTGTTTTCTGAGAGTTTTGAAACAGTTTCATAGTGCTGCGTCATAAAAAGCATGTTCATCACATCTTGACTTGTCACATGATCTTCCATAGCAAGCTTCACCTCCTCTACAGATTCCTTTAATCCATTAGCGATAGCAATCCTTTGCTTTGCGATCCCCTCTCCTGCTAGCCTCTTACTTTCAGAATCTGCTTCCGCAGCGGCTACAACTCTAATTTTAGCTGCAGCAGCTTCTTCTCGTGCAGCTTCCTTCATACGCTTAGCAGCGTTAATCTCATTCATAGATTGCTTCACTTTTGCATCTGGATCTATATCTGTTACAAGTGCTTTTATAAAGTCAAACCCAAACTGTTTCATCGTGTCGGATAGTTCATTCTTAATCGCTATAGCAATCTTTTCTTTCTGAGCAAATACATCATCCAATTCCATAAGCGGAACTTCAGATCTGATTGAATCAAAAACATATGATTGAATCTGTTGCTCAGGATTATTCAACTCATAAAAAGAGTCTCTAATTCCATCCACTGTATCAATCACAAAAAACTGAACTGAAACAACGATTTTTACAAAAACATCGTCCTTGGTTTTTGTTTCAACTTCGACTGGCAATTCACGAACTCTAAGATTTATTTCCCCCGAAATACTGTCTATTAGCGGTATTTTTACGTGTAGCCCAGCTTTAGAAACCTTATTAAATTTCCCCAAACGCTCAATAATTATGGCGCTTTTTTGCTTCACCATATATAAAGAACCTTTTAAAATAAGTGCTGCTATAAAGATGTAAAAAATTCCTACGATACTCCCTTCCATAATAGATGAATTAATGATTAACATCAAATGTACAACAACAGTATATTTATGTGCTGACTAAAAAATGCTAAAAGCAAAAACCCCAAGAATTTGATACTTCTCGAGGTTCTCTATTCCCACAGCCATATGGGCTTACCGCAAAAGTAAGGTTGATTCATTCAATTACAATAATTTTCATAAAAATAGACAATGTGCGTTAGTCAAAGTTTATCTACAAAAAACGCACTCACTCAGCTCAATCGGAAAAGAATACCGTGACTACCCCTACAGATCATCGCACGATAAATCGTAGTCAGCAAGGAAAATAAGTAAATCTTCTGATCCCACGTTACCATTTCCACTTAGATCTGAAGGACAATCACTCGCTATTTCACCGAACTCACAAGTTCCTATATCTATGGTAGCATCAGGATTATAGTTTAAAGCAATGCTGTAAGCACAGCCCATAACTTCCTCATTATCACATATATTATTACCATTTATATCGCTTAAACATTCACCACCACATATACCGAATACATCAAGTTGATTTCCATCGCAATCACATTCGCCTTCAGCAATACCTGCGCCTCCACAAATCCCACAATCATCTACGTATAAACAAAGGCTTTCTACATTATATGCAAACTGGTCATAATTACAAGCGTCTATATCAGTACAACCGTTCGTACAATCACTGCAACTACAATACTCACATGAACCGTCATCATCGACTATTGTAGGATTATAGTTACAGGCCTGGATATCCGTACATCCCGCACAAGTACCAAATTCACAACTATCATTATCCATTATTAAAGCATCCGGATCGTAGTTACAGGCGTATTCATATGTACATCCTATGCAAGATGTGTATTCACATGAGGAGTTAGATTCAGTAGCATCAACGTTAAAGTTGCAAGCTCCCGATTCAATACAACCTAATATTTCATTCTCATCACAAACGCCATCACTGTCGGAATCGATAATACAAATGCCATCACAATCGTATCCATTTCCGGGGTATAAACATGATGAGTCATCTTGAATCGCACTATCATCGTAGTTACATGCTAATGGATCTGTGCAACCAGGGCAGTAGAAGACACAAGATGCATCATCTATGATTG
>DQKQ01000053.1 GCA_015660615.1 Flavobacteriales bacterium | reverse complement strand
GCATTGTCTGCAGGAATATCCATTGGAGGGAAAAAGGCGGGAATGTCGATTGTATATGACGTGGGTTCCCAAGCCGGGTTATTTCCACAATCACATCCTGAGGAAACGGCTATGAAAATCAAGAACCCACTGACTGTGATACGAGACAGTCTATCTGAATTCATAGTGTTACTCTTTTAAAGTCCATGATGTTGTTAGGTTGTCCATAAACATGATTGCTTTAGGTACCTCACCCATAGAATGCCCCACTTGACTTAAATCTATATCGCCAGCACTTTCTTCTAGGGCGAGGCCAAGATCTAAATCTAATTGTAGTTCTAAGTCATCATTTGCGTGAAAAGAAAACTCATTCGTTTCTATTACGATAGATCTATAAAGAGGGTCTGTTGCAGGATGTAAGGCGAAAGGAATCTCTATTAATCCGCTATCTTGCTCAGCCAATTTACCCTCAAATTTTACGAAAAAGTAACTGTTGTTCATGTCCCATCGCATTCCAGCCGAACCTGTGACGCTTAATGGATGGCTGTTAGGGTAGGATGTGGGATCAATGCCTTGATTTAATTCTGAAGGAACCCCAACGTTAAACTTGATTGCGTTAAACGTTTCAGAACAACGTAATTTTTTTGAGATAAACTCTCCAATTGCATTTGCGGAAAATGGAATAAAGTCTAGTCTGGAGATAGAAGATGAGTTGACCCATTCTCCTTCGTCACTTCGCAAGGAAATATTGCTGACGTAACAATACAGTTTTTCTGGCCTTACGGGTCGATTCATGTAATCATAAACGGTATCACCGATAGATAATTCTACTCCGTGCCACGAAAGGGTCGTGTTGAGGTTGAGTATCCCACTTTCATTATTTTCTCTACAACCTAAAGTTAGAAGTACAGCGAAAACAGTTAAAGTTCCGATTACTCTGTTTGTAAATGCGTGCATATTCATATAACTACAAATATTAAAAATAGTTGCACTATTTAATGCTATTTATCTCAATAAAAGTTGTAATTTATAGGACTGAAAATGGAATCATCATCTAAGAGGTTTGAAGTAGTTAGGGCTTCAGCTGGATCTGGAAAGACCTATCGCCTTGTTTTAAGGTATTTAGAATGTGCTTTATGTGATGACGACAAAAGGGCATTTAGCAAAATTCTTGCGCTCACCTTCACGAATAAGGCAGCTGCTGAAATGAAGGAAAGGATTTTAGAAGATCTAAAGCATCTCGCCGACGGAGGGGGAGATAAGTTGTCTGAACTTAAAAAGAACTTAAAACTTAGCGAGGAAGTGCTGATAGCAAGAGCAAAGGCTCTTCACAGAGAGATGCTTCACAGGTACAGTGATATTTCTGTTATGACGATTGATAGTTTTGTCAATCGTTTGGTGAGAACTTTCGCTAGAGATTTAGCCCTAGAACAGGATTTCAGGATAGAGTTAAACTCAGACCAAGTAATTGATGATGCGGTGACTAGGCTTTTAGAAAGGGTAGGAGTAAAAGGGAATGAGGCTATCACGGAGCTTTTAGAGGGTTTCGCTAATCTACAGATTGAAGAAGATAAGGATTACCGGGTGAGAAGGCCTCTCAATGAATTAGGGATTGCTGCTGTTAAAGAAACTATGAGAAAGGTAGTAGATTCTTTCAAAGATATTTCTCCTGAAAAGTTCAAAGAAATTTCAATAGAATTAAAAAAAACCACCTCTCTTGCAGAGAATTTATTGAAAGAAAAATCTATGGCTGCTCTAGTTAAAATAGATGAACTTTCTATGGAAGATTCAGATTTCTCAGCAGGTAGAGTCCCTAAAAGTCTAAGAAGCTATAGCTCAGGTAGAATAAAAGAGCTGAAAGTGACAATTCGTGAGCATCTAACTAATCCTGAGTCGATGATTAGGAAAAATTCTCCGAATGATTTGGTTTTAAAGGCACAAGAATTGGGTGATTATTTAATGCCAGTTTTTCTTGCTGCTATAGAGATGTTGCCTGAGACGGAAAATGGCAAAAGGTATCTTTTGGCAAAAAAATTGGGGAAGCGCTTGGATTTAATGGGGACCCTTTCAGAGCTTTATAAAGAAATTTTAAAAGTCCAAACAGAAAACAACATTAGGACTTTTGATTCTATGCATAATATGATTGCTCAAATTGTGCGTAACAACCCGGCCCCATTTATATATGAAAGACTCGGCAATAGATATGCCCATATATTTATGGACGAGTTTCAAGACACTTCAATTACACAGTGGCAAAACCTTGTTGTTCTTTACGATCACGCTGTGGGTTCAGATAATAAAACACTTGTGGTAGGTGATAGTAAGCAGGCTATTTATAGATGGAGAAATGGAGATTATAAACAACTTATGGATCTCCCGAATTTACAAGGTGATGATTTAGGAATGGCGTTAGAAGATGCTCAAAGGTCTTTATCTAATCACTATTTTCATCATGAAACAGATTTAAGGGATAATTACAGGTCGGGTTTTGAAATTGTTAATTGGAATAACATGTTGTTTAATGAATTAACCAATCATTTGCCCGATAAGTTAAAGGAGGTGTATGCTGAGCAACAACAAAATCCAGTAAATGAGTTTCCGGGAGCTGTAAATTTGGAACTGGTTATTGAAGCTACTGTTAAAGAAAGGAGAAATAAGCATATTGAGGTTATTATCAGAAGGCTGAGGGATTATGTATGTCAAGGCTTTAAGCCAGGAGATATTACTATTCTTGTCAGGACGAATCGTGAAGGCGCTATGATTGCTCAAGAACTTCTGAAAACAGAATTTAAACCTATGACCGAGGAGTCTTTGCATTTGGGAAGACATCCAGGGCCATTGGCAGTTGTTGCATTGGTAAGGTGGCTTTTGAGGCCTAAAGACAATAGGTTAGGTACGACTATTTTACAGTGTGTGGCTGCTCTTTCGAATAATGAAAATAATAACCCACAGAAAGCTGTGGATGAGGCATATTTTTTAGAAAAATATGTGACAATAAAACAAGTCGAATCTAGCATAGGAGTTGGACACATAACTTCAATTGGCAATTTAGATACTCAAGGTATGTTGCGTGAGCTTTTCCCTAATTTAAAGGCAATTGAAAAATCGTCTGAACCTTTAGTGGCATTTTTAGGGCATGTTTGTAAGCAGATGAGTATTACATCTAAATACCCAGCCTATACAGAAGGTGTATTAGAGCTAGCTAGAGAAGTTTCTGGTTCTGAAGAGAGTGGCCTTCACGGATTTTTAAGACTGTGGGATGCTAAAGGGAAAGAAAGGAGTGTGATAACCACCTCTACTTCGGATGCTGTCAATATTATGACCGTTCATAAGGCTAAGGGGCTTGCCTTTAAGGTGACGATGGTTCTTTTAACCGTAAAAGACTACACGAAATTTAGAGGTGTAATCCCCGTTGATCTTAATGAGGATACTAACATGCCTTTAAATGCCGCTATGCTTGAGAACTATGATATGATAGACACTGCTGTAGAAGATCAAAGAGTTGAAGAAGTTAATCGAGTTATTCTAGATTCGGTTAATGTTGCGTATGTCGCCTTTACAAGGCCTGTTGAAAGGTTAGATATTATTATAGAATTGGAAAAGGAGGATTTTGATAGAAGTAAAGTCAAGTCCGTTGGTGAGTTGATTGTGCAGTCTTTAGAAGGTGTTAATGGAGGGGGGGTTGTTTGTGGAAAGCTAACAGAAAGCGATCCTGGACAGGCTCTTGTTAGCGAGGATAAAGTTGATGAGATAAATCAAATTAAACTAAGCAGTCTCTCAACAGGGGAGACTGTAAATCATCTTGTAACAGTTCCGCCAAGTGAAGGAGAGGAGGTCATCCCCGACGGATTAGATGCATTACAGCTAGGCTTTCATGTTCATAAAATACTAGAGAAAATAGTCAACTTAGACAATTGGAAAAATGTAAAATACTCACTTGAGTCAAGTTTGAGATTTTCAGAAAAGGACAGATATAAAATTATTGAAAGGGTTCAAGGGGTGATGGATTTAGAGTCTGCTAAGATGTTTTTTCAGCCTGGAATTCACGTAGAGGTAGAGGTTGATTTCGTGGATAAATCAGGTAAGGTTTTAAGACCTGATCGGATAGTTATGATAGATGATATATGGCATATCATAGACTATAAAACAACACAATCTGGGGAGGTGTCACATGTAAAACAAGTTCGTGAGTATGTTAGTTTACTTGAAGATATTGAAAAATCAGAAGTGAAAGGTTGGATTATATACACTGATCCTACACAACTAATTACTGTTGTTTAAGTAAGTTAAATCTTGTGCAAACAAAGTTGTATATTCACAAACTGAAGAACTACAAAATGCGAACTTTTTACATCCTACATTTTCTCACTATTTTTCTCGTCTTTTTGTTTGTCCCAAACATATTAGCCCAAAGTTCTCAATCTTCGCCCTCTATAAAAATGCAAAAGGGCCTCCCTATTCCTGTTAATCCTGATATAGATAGAGCGCAAGCAAAAGCTGAAGCCTGTGCCCCAGCAACAGCACTAAGAGATTTGGAATGGAATAATGTGAGGGCTTTAATAGAAAATGGAGGAACTCTTTGGTACGATAGAGCGATTGATAAAGGGGCTCATTACGTACCTAAGGATGAAGGAGTTTCTGTGGTTTATGGTGGAGCCCTTTGGCTTGGAGGTATTTCTCCAGATCAACAGCTTAAGCTAGCTGCGGTTAAATACAGAAATTCTGGAAATGATTTTTGGCCTGGACCACTTTCAAATACTGGAGAAGCTGAGGTGTCAGAATCAACCTGCCAACAGTACGACCATTTTACTATCACCTATAGAGCAGACGCTATGCGGCATAGACAATATTTCGATGCGGATGCTGCAGGTACTCTCGAAACTGATTTTCCTGAAGGCTATGCCATTCCTCCATATTTCTATGAATACCCAGCTCACGGAAATCCTGCACTTGGTCAAGATTTTTACTTAAGCCCTTTCTTAGATTACAATGCAAATGGAATCTATGATCCAGGAAATGGCGATTATCCGTGGTATGATTTTCTCCAACAAATTGACTGTTCTGAGCGCCGCCGTGAAGATGTAGTTCCTCTTTATGGAGACCAAACCTATTACTGGATTTTTAACGATAAGGGAAATGTTCACTCTGAGTCGCAAGGTGAGCCTATCGGTATGGAAATCCGAGCGCAAGCATTCGTGTTCTCAACGAATGATGAGGTAAATAACATGACCTTCTACAACTATGTACTCATCAACCAAGGCACCCAAACACTGACTGAAACATATTTTGCTCAGTGGGTTGATTCAGATTTAGGGGGACACGTTGATGACTATGTGGGATGCGATGTGGAAAGAGGACTCGGATACTCATACAATGGAGATCAATTCGATGAGGCAACAGGTTATTCAATCGGTTATGGTTTAAATCCTCCAGCTATGGGGGTAGACTTTTTCGAGGGCCCATACCAAGATGCAGATGGAGTAGATAATCCATTAACTGATGTATTTACTGATGCTATAGATTCATTAGGTATTCCATACGGAGGAATTGGTATCGGCTACGGTGATGGAGTAGTTGATAACGAGCGCTATGGGATGCGTAAATTCTTATACTATAATTGGAATTATGGAAACAATGGACAGCCTACAACTTCGGCTCATTACTATAACTATATGAGGGGTTTTTGGAAAAATGGCCAACGAATGGCTTACGGAGGTGATGGGATTAATGCTTCTACGGGAGCCCAATTAAATATTTCTGCAGATTATATGTTTCCAAGTGACACCGATCCGTATAATTGGGGAACAGGAGGTGTAGATGTTGAAGATTGGTCAGAATACGAAACTGGAAACCCAGCTGGAGATAGGCTATTCCTTCAATCAGCCGGACCATTCACACTCGAGCCCGGTGATTACAAAAACATAACCGTAGGGATGTTATATGCGCGTGCAGGTGGAGGTGAACCATTCGAAAGCGTAAAACTCCTTCGCCTTGCCGATGATAAGGCCCAGTCGCTTTTCGACAACTGTTTCGAAATTGTGAGCGGCCCTGACGCGCCTGATGTTAGTATCCAAGAATTGGAGAATGAGGTGATTTTATACCTTACAAATGAGAATGCTATCTCAAATAACTTCCACGAAGAATATACAGCCATAGATCCATCGATTCCGAAGGAACTAGAGGATGGCTCTCAGCTTTCAGATCTTAATAGATCCTATGTTTTCGAGGGATACCAAATCTACCAACTCGTAGATGGTGCAGTTTCTCCTTCAGACTTATATGACGTTGCAAAAGCTAGACTTATTTTTCAATGTGACCTTTCTAACGAAGTTGATAATGTTGTTAATTACACCTTTGATGCAGTAATGGGGGTTTCTGTACCGAATCTTATGGCAAACGGAGAAAACGAAGGGATCTCTCACAGCTTTAGAGTTACTACAGATGTTTTTGCACAAGGCGATAATAAGCTGGTAAACTACCGCACTTACTACTTTATGGCCCTTGCATACGGATACAATAATTACAGAGACTTTAATATCGAAACCGGTACCGGCCAAGACATACCATACAAAGCTTCACGTAAAGGAGCTATAGGTTCTATCCGTGTTTACTCAGGCACCCCTCACCTCCCCTCACCT